>DAIQNP010000133.1:0-7384 GCA_036788335.1 Erythrobacter sp. | reverse complement strand
ACCGGCAGCCTGATGCCGCCGATGAACATCGTCAATCCGGCCACCGGCCTGATGGAAAGCCTCGGCTACGGCAAGGGCTACACCTATGATCACGACACGCCGGAAGGCTTTTCGGGCGATGATTACTGGCCCGAAGAGATGGAGCGCCAGACGTTCTATGAACCGGTGGAGCGCGGTTTCGAGCGTGAGGTGAAGAAGCGGCTGGAATATTGGGACAAGCTGCGGACGGAACGTCATGATCAAGTGTGAGTCCCCGCGCAGGCGAGGACCTCAGGCGGCGTCACGCCAAGCCGAAGGAGGCTCCCGCCTGCGCGGGAGCGCACAATAGTCGTGAGGTTCACCCACTTCCTCGCGGTCGACTGGTCGGGCGCGAAAGGCCCGCGCCAGAAAGGCATCGCCCTGGCCGTGGCTCTGGCCGAAGGCGGGCCACCGGTTTTGGTCGCCCCGCCCGACCCGCGCGGCTGGGCGCGCAGCGAGGTGCTTGCGCTGCTCCGCGATCTGCCGGGGCCGACGCTGGTGGGGCTTGATCTCGGCATCAGCCTGCCCTTTGCCGATGCGGGCGCGTTCTTTCCCGATTGGGACGCCTCACCCAAGGATGCGCGCGCGCTGTGGGAACTGATCGACCACCTGTGCGCCGACGATCCCAATTTCGAGGCGGGCGGCTTCGTCACCCACGCGCAGGCCTCGCGCTATTTCCGCCATGGCAAGGATCATCAGGGCGACCGCTTCCTGCTGCCAGGTGCGGCTACCCGCGAAGGCCGGTTCCGGGTGGCCGAAGCGGCGCAGCGCGCCCAAGGCGTGCGGCCGGTGAGCAATTTCAACCTCGTCGGCGCGGCGCAGGTCGGCAAGTCGAGCCTGACGGGGATGCGGATGCTGCACCGCTTGGCCGGGCGGGTGCCGGTGTGGCCGGTCGATCCCCTGCCCGATCAAGGCTCGGTGGTGACCGAAATCTACACCTCGGTCGCAGCCCGGCTGGGCGGAGTGACCGGCGCGGCAACCAAACTGCGCAGCTATGAGGCACTGAACGATGCGCTCGACCTGCTGGACTCGCCGCCAGTGACAGGCGCGGGCGCAATCGACGATCATTCCGCCGACGCGCTGCTGACCGCCGCATGGCTGCGCAAGGTCCAGGGCCAGCGCGAGTTGTGGCACCCGCCGGGCCTCACCGCTGAGGTGGCCCGCACCGAAGGCTGGACTTTCGGCGCATTGTGAGATTATGGCGCGTCCACGGTCAGCCGGCTTAGCTCAGTTGGTAGAGCACCTGATTTGTAATCAGGGGGCCACGGGTTCGAATCCTGTAGCCGGCACCATTGCCACCGCAGCGCAAGGGTGGATTTGCTTCCAGACATCGGCCACACCGATATCGCTGCGCGCCTCTTTCCGCCAGCGTTTCGGAGATTATGGTCCCATGCTCAAGCGGTTGCTCACCCTCGCCGGAGCCCTCATCCTGCCGCTGGCAGCAATGCCTGCCGTGGCTGAAGATGAAGCCGAAATCCGCCTGCCACCTGCGCTGCAATCGCATCTGGCTGGGCAATACGACACGGTGATCGAAGACCTCATCCGCATCACCGAAACCCCCGCTCCGCCGTTCAAGGAACAGGTCCGCGCCGCGCTTTATGCCGATATGCTGCGCGATGCCGGGCTGACCGATGTGACGATCGACGACGAGGGCAATGTGCTGGCGCTGCGCCCGGGTAGCGGCGACGGGCCGGTCTTCGTCGTTTCGGCCCATCTCGATACGGTGTTTCCCGAAGGCACGCCGATCACGGTGACCCGCGAAGGCGACCGGCTGATGGCACCGGGGATCGGCGATGACAGCCTTGGCCTCGCCACGATGCTGGCCTGGGTCCGTACGCTCGAAGCCAACGCGATCACGACCCGCCAACCGATCCTGTTCGTCGGCACCGTGGGCGAGGAAGGCGCGGGCGACCTGCGCGGGGTCCGCCATCTGTTCACGCAAGGCGCCTACAAGGGCCGGATCGCCGCCTTCTTGTCGGTCGATGGGTCCGATGCCGGGCGGATCACCCACGCGGCGGTCGGATCGCGGCGGTACCGGCTGGTGTTCACCGGGCCGGGCGGGCACAGCTACAGCGCCTTCGGGATCGTCAACCCGATGGCGGCGATGGCCGAGGCGGTGCGCGGAATCTATGCCATCGAAGTCCCGGCCGAACCCAAAACCACCTATGCCGCCAGCGTGGTCAGCGGCGGCACTTCGGTCAATGCGATCCCCGATGAAATCCTGCTCGAGGTCGACATGCGCTCGCGCGATGCGGCGGCACTGGCGGCGCTCGAAGCGCAATTGCTCGCAGCGGCCGACACCGCGGTCGCGGGCGAGAACGCCGCACGTTCGACCGCGAGCGGGGCCATCGCGCTTGACCCCCGGCTGATCGGGGACCGGCCCGCCGGGACCACGCCGGCCGATCACGTGCTGGTGCGCGATGCAATGGCGGCCGCGCGCGCTGCCGGGTTCGAGGCGAAGCTCGATGCCTCGTCCACCGACGCCAATATTCCGATGAGCCTCGGCATCCCGGCGCTCACCATCGGCTCGGGCGCAGGCGGAGGACGGGCGCACAGCACCGAGGAATATCTGGAGGTCGAACGCGATCGCTTCGTCGCAGGGCTGACAGTCGGCCTCGCCCTGATCCTCTCGCAGGTCGGGACCGAGTAGCTTTTCGCTTGTGCCTTACAGCGCGCAGCCGCAAGAGAAGCGCAAGATTGTGACACGGGAGAGACGCTTCGTGACGATTGCGGCATTCACACAGGCGCGGGTTGCCGCATTGACGGGGACTGGCGCCCTGGCGCTGGCTGCCACCCCTGCAGCGGCGCAGGAGCGCGCGATCGCCTTTACCGACGCTCGCATCCTCACCATGAGCGGTGAGACGATCGAGGGCGGCACGCTGGTGATCAAGGACGGACGGATCGTCGCGGTGGGCAGCAGTATCGCCATTCCCGCCGATGCCGAACGCCGCTCGGTCGAGGGCCGGGTGATCATGCCCGGCATCGTCGATACCCATTCGCATGTCGGGCAGGTCGCCGGTGCGGACGGGTCCGGCCCGATCCAGCCCGATGTGCGGGCGATGGATTCGATCAATCCGCTCTCCCCCAACATCGCCAAGGCGCGCGCGGGCGGGATCACCACTGCCAATGTCATGCCCGGTTCCGGCCACCTCGTCAGCGGGCAGACCTTCTACATGAAGCTGCGCCAAGGCACCACGGTCGAGGATATCGCCTTCGCCATGAAGGACGGCGCAGCGCTGGGCGGGATCAAGTTCGCCAACGGCACCAACCCGATGGGCGGCGATGGCTTTCCCGGCACCCGCGCCCGGTCGGCCGCGCTGCTGCGCGCTGCGCTGACCGACGCCAAGAGCTATTGCGCGGGCGACCGCAAGACCCGCGATCTGGGCAAGGACGCTTTGTGCGAAGTGCTGGCGGGCACCCGGCTGGTGCATTTCCACACCCACCGCGCCGACGACATCATGACGGTGCTGCGACTGAAGCGCGAATTCGGCTTCGACGTGCTGATCCAGCATGGGACCGAAACCTGGAAGGTTGCGCAGGAACTGGCCGAGGCAGGCATTCCGGTCTCGAATATCACGCTCGATTCGCCCGGCGGCAAGCTGGAGACGATGGACCTCAAGATGGACAATGCCGCGATCCTCGAACGGGCGGGCGTGCTGGTGTCGATCCATACCGATGACCCGATCGTCGATTCGCGGATGCTGCTGCGCGAAGCGGCGCTGGCGGTGCGCGGCGGGATGAGCCGGGAGGGCGCGCTGCGGGCTCTGACCATCAACGGAGCCAAGCAGATGAAGCTCGATGCGCGGGTCGGCTCGCTCGAAGCGGGCAAGGATGCGGACTTCATCATCCTCGATGGCGATCCGCTGTCGGCCTATACCCGCGTCATGGAAACCTGGGTCGAGGGCGCAAAGCTGTTCGACCGCAGTCGCCCGGAAGACCTGCTGATGGCGACCGGCGGATACGGCGCGGGCAGCCCGATGGAGGCATCGCACCACCACTGGGAAATTGCCGAAGCGGAAGGAGGCCAGTGATGCGCAAGACCGGAATTCTCGCTGCCGCTGTCAGCCTTCTGACCCTGAGCAGCCCAGCAATGGCGCAGGACATCGCCGTGCGCGGTGAGCAGGTGCACACTATGGCCGGGCCGGTAATCGAAAACGGCGTGGTGGTGATCGACGACGGCAAGATCGTCGCGGTCGGCCCCGCCGCCTCGACCCCGATCCCGCAAGGCTTTCGGGTGATCGACGCCAAGGTGGTCACGCCCGGTCTGGTGGATGCCCGCACCGTGGTGGGCCTGGCCGGCTACATGAATCAGGATCATGATCAGGACCAGCTTGATCGCAGTGCGCCGGTCCAGCCGCAATTGCGCGCGATCGACGCCTACAATCCGGGCGAGGTGCTGGTCGACTGGCTGCGCGGCTTCGGGATCACCACGATCCACACCGGGCACGGCCCCGGCGCCCTGGTATCGGGGCAGACGATGGTCGCCAAGACCACCGGGCGCACCGCCGATGCCGCCGTCATTGCCGATCAGGCGATGGTCGCCGCCAATCTCGGCCCGTGGGCGCTTGCCGAGGGGGCGAAATCTCCCGGCACACGTGCCAAGCAGATCGCGCTGCTGCGGCAGGCATTGCTGTCCGCAAAGCAGGGCGACGAGGCTCCTGTGGCCAAGAAAGGCGAGGCCAAGGAACCGCCCAAGCCGCCCACGCTCGAAGTGCAGGTAATGCGCGACGTGCTGGCGAAGAAATTGCCGCTGATGGTCACCGCCAACCGCGCGCAGGACATCATGAGCGCGCTGCGGCTGCGCGAAGAATTCGGGATCGACCTGGTGCTCGACGGCGCAGCGGAAGCCTATCTGCTGATCGATGAAATCCGCGCAGCTGGCGTGCCGGTGATCCTGCACGCGCCGATGGTGCGGCAGTATGGCGAGTTCGAAAATGCGAGCTTCACCACCGCTGCCGTCCTGCGCGAAGCGGGCGTGCCTTTCGCATTGCAGTCGGGCTTCGAAGGCTATGTTCCCAAGACCCGCGTGGTCCTGTTCGAAGCGGCGGTTGCGGCGGCCAATGGCCTTGCGTGGAACGATGCGCTGGCCAGCGTGACGATCGACGCCGCGCGGATCATCGGGGTCGCTGACCGGGTCGGCTCGCTCGAGGTCGGCAAGGACGGCGATGTGGCGCTGTTCGACGGCGATCCGTTCGAATACACCTCGCACACGGTCGGTGTGGTGATCGACGGGACCGTGGTCAGCACCGCCGTTCAGTGAGGCTAACTCAGCCGCGCCCGCGATAGGGGGCAACGCCCTGATCGGGCAGCCACAGCCCCTCGGGCGGCGGGCCGCTTTGCCAGAACACGTCGATCGGGATGCCGCCGCGCGGATACCAGTAGCCGCCGATGCGCAGCCAGCGCGGCTGCATTTCGGTGAACAGGCGCTGCCCGATACCGACGGTCACGTCCTCGTGAAAGCCGTTGTGATTGCGGAAGCTGCCCAGAAACAGCTTGAGGCTCTTGCTTTCGACGATGGTATCGCCGGGCGCATAATCGATCACCAGATGGGCAAAGTCAGGCTGGCTGGTGACCGGGCAGAGCGAGGTGAATTCGGGCACGGCGAAGCGCACCAGAAACAGCGCCCCGGCGCGCGGGTTGGGAACGTAGTCGAGCTGCGCGTCCTCCGGCGAAGTCGGAAGCGGCGTATCGCGCCCAAGGAATTGCGGCGCGCGGGCGGGATTGTCGGGTGTGGATTCCATGCCGCGCTGTTGCCGCGAAAGATTTGCGGACGCAAGCCGGGAACTGGACGCGGGCAGCTGGCAGGCGCTATGGGCGGCCCGAGATACACGGAGCGGACAGGCGGCCACCGCCCCGCTTCAAGCCCGGTTCATGCCCGCCCCTCCATTGCGAATGGCCCCCTGATCTTCATGCGCGTCCCGATCCGTCCTTTCCGCCCCGCTCTTTTGGCGCTTGCGCTGGCCCCTGTCGCGCTTGTGCTGACTTGCGCGCCGCTGGCTGCGCAAGGTTCGCCGGGAACCTTCACTCTGCCGCCGACCAGTGCGACTCCCACGCCAGCTCCAGCAGGCCCTGCGGACGAGCGCGCCGGGGTGGCGATCCCTCCGCGCGCGATCCCTGAGCCGCGTGCCTTGCCCCAGCCCACTCCTGCTCCGGTACCGTCGCCCAGCGCCGCGCCGCTCCGCCTGCCCGACACCGCGCCCACCCGCGCCCCGAATGCCGCGCAACCCTCACCCGCGCCGCGCACAACGTCTGCACCGGCCCCTGCGGCAAACCCCGATGCACTGCCCGACGCTGCGCCGCTTTCCGATACGCCGCCGCAGCCTGCCGCCGACGCGGCTGCGGGTCCGGGGTTCTCCGAAGCCTTGCCGTCCCTCGCTGACGATACGGGTGCCAATGCGCCTGCCGACAGTGCTGCACCGACGGACGGACCGCCCGAATGGTGGCCCTACGCGGTTGGCGGAGCCGGGCTGCTGGCGCTGATCGCGCTCGCAGCCGCCGGGCTGCGGCGTCGCCGTCATCCTGCCGCGCTGCGGCTCGCCCCGCCCGCCCCGCAAACCGAAGCCGAACCTCGCCCGGACGAAATGCCGCGGCTCGATCTCGACCTCGCGATCCTCAGCGCCACCCGCAGCGTGATGATGGTCACGTTCGAATATCGCCTCACCCTTTCGAACCGCACGGGCCGGGCCGTGCGTGATCTGAACGCCAGTTTGCAACTCGTCTGCGCGCGGCGGGATGCTGCCAACGCTGCTCCCCCCGGCGCGAGCCAGACGGTCGAGCGGGTCGACCGGGTCGGACCGCACCAGTCGCGCAGCCTGACAGGTCGGCTCCAGCTGCCGATCAATCAGATCGTCCCATTGCTGCAGGGCAACAAGCCGCTGTTCGTGCCACTGGTGCATGTCACGCTCGAAGGTGAAGGCCTGCGGGCGCTGACCCGCAGCTTCGTGGTCGGCAATCCGAGCACCTCCGTTCAGGGCCGGGTCCACCCGATCGCGCTCGACGGGCCCCCGGGCGGCATCCCCGGCCTGCGCGCCGCGCCGATTGACCTGCCGTCTGTACCGCCTGCCGCAGCCGCTTGAGCGCCCTTGCACCCCTTGGCGGATGGTTGCAGGCGCGCTACGCCTGAAGGCATGAATGATGATCTCCCAAGCCTGATTGGCACCGACTGGCTCGCCATGCGACTGGACACACCGGGCATCGCGGTACTCGATGCCTCGCGCCACCTCCCCGCCGCTGGGCGCGATCCGCGGGCCGAATTCGCCGCTGCGCACATACCCGGCGCGAGGCTTCTGGATCTGGCGAGCCTGGTCGACGAGCAGAGCCCGGTCCCGCAAGCCCTGCCGCGCCCGGAACAACTCGCCGCGCGGCT
>DAIQNP010000132.1:0-7523 GCA_036788335.1 Erythrobacter sp. | reverse complement strand
CCGATGGCGGCACGGTTGCCGTGCCCGGCGATCTCCTGCACCCGCGACTTGCGCGAGCCGACGGTGGCGAATTCGGCGGCGACATACAGGGCATTGGCCACGACCATCAGGGATATGACGGACAGGGGCAGCGCGAAATTACTGAGATACATGATTGTCCGTTCGCTTCTTGGGCATAGCCGCCCAAGGCTGTGCAGTGAATGTTCCGAAGTCGGGCTACTGCGTGTCGGCGACCGTGATCGGCTTGCCCAGCATCGCTTTCACGTAGATTCGCCGGACAAGAATATAGGTCACAATCGTCAGCGGCGCAGCGAGCAACACGCCGAGAAAACCGAATAACAGGCCGAACGCCAGCACCGCGAACAACAGCAGGGCGGGCGGAATGTCGACGGCGTGTTTCTGGATCATCGGTTGCAGGATGTTGCCCTGCAACTGCTGGATGCCGAGGAACAGCAGCAGCGTCCACAGCGCCGTGAGCGGGGAAACCGTGAACGCCAGCAGCACGGCCGGAACCCCTGCGATGATCGGGCCGACCATCGGGATGATGTCGAGCAGCCCGGCGATCACGCCCAGCCCGCCGGCCGCAGGCACCCCCAGCAGCGCCAGCCCGGCCCAGGTCAGCACGGCGACCAGCAGCGAGGAAATCGCCTGCCCCATCATCCACCCGCGCAGGCCCGTCCCGGCATCGTCGAGCGCTTCTGCGGCGACCGTCTCGGCCTTGTCCGGGATCAGCAGCAACAGACCGCGGCGATAGACCCCCGGATCGGCGGCGAGGAAGATCGCGCCAAACAGAACCAGCACAAAATCGGCGACCCCGCTACCTGCGGCCAGCGCAAAGCCGCCCGCTTGCCCGAACAGCCGGGAGATATCCTCGCTCCCCATCTCGGCAAGATCGCTCAACGCCGAACCCATGCCGTTGGATTCGAGAAAGCCCTGCAACCGTTCGATCGCTGCCGGGACCGTCCGCGTGATGGTGTCGATTTCGCCTGCCATCTGCGCGCCGAACAGCGTGAAGGCACCGACGAACACGCCGAGAAACGCGATGATCGCCAGTGTCAGGCCGTAGCCGCGTCCGATGCCGGTCCAGCGACAGATCGAGCGGGTGATCGCATCGAACACCGCGCCCAGCACGATCGCTGCGAAGACCAGCAGGAAAAAGCGGTTCAGTTCGATCAGCAGCCAGCCGAACCCTGCGATCATCAGGACGACCAGCGTTGCGCGGGCGACAACTGCCGGGCTGTAGGGCGAAGGGCCTGCTTCGCTCGTGTCGGCCTCTAGGGGGCCGGCGGTTTTGTCTTTGGCGGTGTCCATTCCCCCCGTTATCCCGGTTTTTGCAACTTTGGGAGAGAAAGCTTGCCGATCCCCGACCTGAATGGCTGGTCCGGCAGATATCCGGCACCGCTGAGCGTGTATCAAATCGGGGGCCGTGCCTTCGGGCCAGCACGCCCCGGGTGCATCGCGGCGTCGTTGCCGCAGCCTTGCCTGATCATTGCCGGACCTTTGCGCGCCTTGCGCATGGCGTTGCACAGCAGGCAGCCCCGGATCGTAATCCAGTTGACGCTTTGCGGAACTAGCGTGACCGGAAAGGCTGAAGGCATGCGCCTGCCGCCGGTCGCTCGCGAATTCGAAAAGGAAGCCGAAATCATGGTCTGGAATTTCGCCAAGACAGCATCGGTTGCCGGTCTTGCGCTGCTGACGGCAACCACCGCGGCGGCAGAGTCCTGGATCGCCGCTCCCGAAGTGATCGCCGCCCGGCCGGGTGAGACGGTTTCGGTCATCCGCGGCATCGTCTTCGAAGACGGCAATGGCGACGGGAAGCACCAAGCGGGCGAGCAAGGCGTCGAAGGCGTCATGGTGTCGAACGGGCTCGACGTGGTAACGACCGGCCAAGGCGGCGAATATTCGCTGCCGGTGCGTGCCGACATGAACCTGACCATCGTCCAGCCATCAGGCTGGAAGGTGCCGACCGATGCGCGCCAGGTGCCGCAATTTTTCCATGTCCACAAATCGGGCGGTTCGCCGACGCCGCTGCGCTTCGGCGGGCTGCCGGCAATGGGTCCGGCCCCGCAGGCGGTGAATTTCCCTTTGCAGCGCTCCCCCGTGAGCGAGGATTTTTCCTGCGCGATCATCGGCGACAGCCAGACCTATTCGAACACCGAAATCAGCCATTTCCGCGACAGCACCATTGCCGATCTGCTGCGCGACGGGGCGGGCACCTATGATTGCCTGCTCTATGTCGGCGACGTGGTGGGCGACGACCTGAGCCTGCTGGACCGCATTCTGGAGGTCGGCGCGGTGGTCGGCGCGCCGCAGTTCCTGGTCCACGGCAATCACGATTACGATTTCGATGCCACCTCGGACGCCGACTCCTCCGATAGCTGGCGGCGCATCTACGGCCCGGAATATTTCGCGTTCGAAATCGGCAAGACCACCTTCATCGTGCTCGACAACGTGGTCTACCCCTGCGGTCCGCAGGATGCCGCGATGCCCGGGCGGGAGTTCTGCGGCGAAGGCCAGCCGCCCGCCTATAATGGCCGCGTCCCCGATACGCAGATGACCTGGCTGACGAACGTGCTGGCCAATGTCCCCAAGGACCGGCTGATCGTCGTTGCGCACCACATCCCGTTCATTTCCTTTGTGGATTCGATCTCGACCAAGCACCAGACCGATAACCTCGCCGCGATCCATGCGCTGCTCGAAGGGCGCCCGGCGCTGTCGTTGTCCGGCCATACGCACACCTTCGAGAACCACGCCGAAGGGCAGGTCTTCGCCGGTTGGCAGGAGGCGGTCGCGGTCGGCAAGCTGCCGTTCCGGCACATCATCGCAGGCGCAGCTTCGGGTGGATGGTATCAGGGCGATCTCGATGTCGACGGAATTCCGATGGCGCTCCAGCGGATGGGCGCGCCCAAGGGCTATCTGCGGATCGATTTCGACGGTTCGGACTACCGCGAAACCTATTACGGCGCGCGGATCGATCCCGAGCGCCAGCAGTGGCTCGGCTTCAACACGCCCGAGTTTCGCCGCTGGTTCGATGCGATCACCACGTGGGCGGACGAAGATCGGGCAACCCGCAACCCCCTGCCGCCGCTCTCGATCAACGATCTGGCCGACACACGCCTGTTCACCCCGGCCGATCTGGCCGAGGGCGTGTGGCTGACCGCCAATGTCTGGGCCGGAGATGCCGCCACCAGCGTGACCGCCGCGATCAATGGTGGGCCGGCAATGGTGCTCGAACGCACCCAGAGCGGGACCGGCGAGGCGCCGCTGGTGGGCGCGGAGTGGGCCGATCCCTTCGCGGCCATGCGCCAGCTGTCGGTCGGCCGGGTGGCGATGGAGAGCCAGTCGGGCAACACCCGCGCGCAAGGGGTCGAGGTGTTTCGCGGAACCCGGTTCGGCCCGGCAGCGCCCCAGCCGATGAGCGTGCTCGCCGATCGCAACGCCCACCTGTGGCGGGTGCGGCTGCCCGAAGGCCTGCCGCACGGCACCCATGTGGTGACCCTGACCACCACCGACCGTCACGGCCGCGTCGCCGCAGAGAGCATGGCCTTCGAAGTGCGCGAGCAGCGCCCCGCACCCCGGTGGCAGTCCGAATTGTGGCCGACCACTGATTGATCGAACCGCAGGCCGGGCCTTGAGTGGGACAGGCGCGGCCGTCGCAGCTTAAAGACACGCTGGCAGGGGCATAAGCATCCCCGTGCCTTGCGCATCTGTGCGCCCGGATCTGCAAAAAGGATCCGCCTGTCCGAAACCCACGTGGCTGCCGGGTCGTAACTGGCGGCTGACGCGAAGGTCGCCGTCCCTTGCGGCAATCCGATCCCGCCCCTCATGCCTGAAAGCCACCGCAATGCCCCGCCAAGCCCGGATCGAACTGCGCGACCTTCATCTCCCCGCGTCAATCGGAACCTACGGTCCCGATGATGTGGTGCCCGATGCGCATGTTCTCGATCTCGATCTGACGATTTCGCCTGATCAAGTGCAGGTCGATTCGGACGATATGGACAGCGTGTTCGACTACGATCCGTTGGTAGCGCAAATCGCGGTGATCGCCGCAAGCCAGAGGTTCGAGACGCAGGAATACCTGATGACACTGATCACGCAGGCTTGCGCGGCCTACCGCGAGATCGATGCTGTGGAGATCTGCCTGAGGAAACATCCGGTGCTCGGCGGCACAGGATCGCTGGGGGTCCGGTTGCTGCTTGCGGCCGAAGAATTGGCCGTGCTGCGTCGGCGTTAGCATCGACCGGCCAGAAGGCCGGACCGGCCTGACTGGATCCGCCGGGCCGTTACCTCGCGACAGGATCACTTGTAGCTTTCGCGGCGGTCCGAAAATTCGCGCACGCGCTTACGCCACGCGCGGTAGCTGCCCGGCTTCAAGGCCTGCCGCATCACGGCTCGCACCTCGTCCGCATCAAGGCCATGCACGGCCCTGATGCTGGCAAAGCTGGTGGAATCGCTCAGCGCCATTTCAACGATTTCGCCGAGGGTGGCATCGTCCAGGTTGTGCTTTGGCATCGAAGCTGGGCGTGCAGGATTATGGCTGCGGTGCCAGGCCGGTGACAGCCACGAGGGGGTCGCCTGCGGTGCCATCCGTCAAGACATGGGCGCCGATGTTCGTGAACCCTGCGCGCTCCAGATACAGCTTGACCAGCGCGGCGTGCCCGCCTGTATCCAGCGCTCGCCAGATCGCCACCGCCTTGGTCGGGAAACAGCGATTGGAAAAGCTGACAATAAACGGCGCTCCCGGCACCAGCACACGGCGCACCTCGGCAAACACGGCCAGCGGCTGCTGGAGGTATTGCACGCCCACGCAGGCCATCGCCGCGTCGAAGCCCTTTTCGCCGAGCGGGAGCACCGGGTCCTGGTTCAGGTCCTGCACGAACCACCGCGTCAGGCGCTGGTTGGCTTCCAGTTCGGCCGCATTCATGCCGTGGCCGACGACCTCGGCAAAGCTGCGATCGCCGGGCAGATGGCTCACCCAGCTCGACATCAGATCAAGCAGGCGGCCACCTTCGGGGAGCAGTCGGCGATAGAAGCTTTGCAGCGCGGCGACGGCTTTGTCGTCGATATGCGTGACCAGCCGGGGCGGGGCATAGAAGGCGCAATCATCGCCGGTGTCCTGCTTGGCAAAAGCCTCTGGCGGCAATTCGGGGAAGGGCGCGGTGTTCATGCGAACATGGCTTCGAAGGTCGCCTCGTCCACCACATCACCGCCGCGGCTGTGGAGGTAACGCCACATCGGCCGCCACAGTTCGGCATTGCGCTGCACCGGAGCAAGAAAGCGCCGGAGAGAGGCATCCACAATCGCATCGGCTTCAGCGTCCGGCACTGCGCCGCTTGCCCGGTACCAGAGCGCGCGAGCGGCAGCCGGGTCGGCGCAAAGGCCCGGTGTCACGGCATCCAGCGTGGCCACCAGGGTTGCGATGGTGTCCTGCATCTCCTCAGGCGCATCGGCCGCACCGATCAGTTCCAGCGCCGAGAAATTGGGGATGCCCGCCTCAGCGGTGGTAATCATCTGTGTGTCCATTTCGCGCACCTGCGCCGAGACGCCTTCGACATTGGCAAACGCCAGCCACGCACCGTCAAAGCCAGCGGCAAGATTGTCGACATGGCTGAAGCCCGCTGCTTCGATAACCACCTGATCGCGGTTCGGCGTAGCGTCTTGTCCTGCCATCCAGCCCCGCAGGATGTCGATACACAGGCCGTCGGTGGTCGGGTTGGACACCGGGGAGGCGATCCGGACAGGCAGGCCATCGACCAGACGTTGCAGCGCGGCGCGGTGCATCAGTACCCCGCCGTCGGTCGCGAAGAAACAGCCATGCGACGTCAGCCGCAGATCGCGCCGCTCGACAAGGTGGAGCGGTTCGTTGACCACCAGATCGACCGCGCCATCTGCCAGCGCCGCAAAGCCATCGTAGTGATCGTCGGGCACCACCAGATCGATGTCCCATCCGTCGGCGCGCAGATGGTCGCGCGCGCAGAGCAAGGGGAGGTGATCGGGATTGAGGAACCATTCGAGGGCTATTCGCAGACGTGTCATGGCATGCTGGGTTACAGAGGGGCGTGCCGTAGTCAATTCAGCATGGGCTGAACCGAAAATCGGAAGCTTTCCTGTCGCTCGCTCGATCAACTGCGCCCAAGCGACGCCAGCGGCCCGGCATCAAGGTGCTGGAGAATGCGATTGAGAGCCGCAACGTTGCTTGCATCATCCGCGCTTTCGAGCGCGTCATGCAGCACCGCGCGGATGTCCTCGGCCTCGACCAGTTCCATCTCCCAACCCGGATACAGACGCTCGCGCCGTTCCACACTCAGGTCCAGCGCGACAACGTCGTTGTGCCGCGCATCGCCATGAAGGCTCGTGATCAGCTTCTCCACCTCGGCAGGCGGCCCCTCGACCCATTGGAAGAACACGCCGCTGCCGAAAACCAGCACCCCGGTGATCCCGCGCGCGACATTGCGGCGTTGCGAGAATTCGACGATGCGGCCGACCTCGATGTCGTCGACGCCTGCGGCGGCACGGCTGCAGTAAACGAAAGTTTGCAGGGTGGTCGCCTCTGGTTCCAGGTCAGGGTCGCTGGGAAAGCCGGGTTCGTCGAACATGAGTGAGCTCGCTTTGTCTTTGCCGGGCACGGAGTGTCCCCGGATTGATCGGCGGCAGGGTAGGGCACCTGCCGCAATTTTGTAAGAAGGGGCTGCATTGTCCCCCCACTCTTGTCGCCAGGCCCCGGCAATTTGCGAAAGGCTGTTCGTCACGGCCGCCGGCGGGTCTTCGTCGTCAAGATTGGGTCAAGTGAGGTCAACTGCGCCAAACGTCTCGATTTGCTGGCAGAAGGGGATTCACAACCTCGTCAGCCTGCCAGTCCCGCAGCCGGGATCGGACGGCAAAGCCCGCTGGCTTGCTGATCACGCTTGCGCTGGCCTCAGCTTTGCGGTTGTTAGGCGGCGTGCTGCCCGACATCTGGTAAGGAGTGCGATCTTGAGGTTGCTGATTGTGTTTGCCGCACTGCTGGTTGCCCTCCCTGCCCATGCGCAGGGGGTGCAGCAGACCAAGGGCGATTTCGAGGACAAGTTCCGGCAGTTGGACGAGGTGTTGCCGGACCCCAACACCTATCGCAACGCCAGCGGCGCGCCGGGACACGAATACTGGCAGCAGCAGGTCGATTACCGGATCGAGGCCGCGCTCGACGAACCGCGCCGCCGCATCACCGCGCGCGCCACGATCCGTTACACCAACAATTCGCCCGACACCCTGCCGTGGCTGTGGATGCAGCTCGACCAGAACATCTTCCGCACCGATTCGATGGCCGAATTGACAGACGCCTTCGGCGGTCCCGGCCGGCGCGGGCCGAAGGTCAGCCTTGGCACGGCCAGCGAACCGACCAAGCTGTCGATGGAAGAACTGCGCCGCCAGCAGGCGATGGCCGACAACCAGTACGGCTATGACATCGAAGCGGTGCAGACGATGGCCGGGGCGGACCTGCCGCACACCATCGTCGGCACGCTGATGCGGATCGACCTGCCCGAACC
>DAIQNP010000131.1:0-7540 GCA_036788335.1 Erythrobacter sp. | reverse complement strand
TGACCGGCAAGCGCTGGGGACGGATAGGGGATGCGCCGGTGATCGGCGCGGGGACCTATGCGGATAATCGCGCCTGCGCGGTGTCGGCGACGGGGTGGGGCGAGTATTTCCTGCGGGTCGGTGTGGCGCATGAGATTTGCGCGCAGTTGCGGATGGCCGACAAGGATGCGCAGGGTGTTGCCGACGACGTCATGGCCGAGGTCAAGCAGCTCGGCGGCGATGGCGGGGTGATCCTCGTCACGCCCGCAGGCGAGGCGCTGTTCAGCTTCAACGCCAGCGGCATGTATCGCGGACGGGCAACCAGCGATGGGGTGAACGAGGTGGCGATCTTCGGCGGCGAAGACGCGGTTTCGGCGACGCCAGACCATTGATCTCAATTTCCCCTCCCCTTACGGGAGGGGCTGGGGGAGGGGACGAGGCCGCAGGCCTCGCATTTCTCCACCGGCGTGGGAGCCCCCTCCCCCCGACCCCCTCCAGCAAGGGGAGGGGGAGATGATCAATACAGCTTCCCCACGATCGGCAACCCCCGCTCAGGTTCCGCAAATTCCTTGATGATCCGGCCCACGCGCGACAGCGCCAGTTCGGCGCGGGCCTGCATGTCGTCATCCGCCTGCCGGGCACGGAAATAGCAGGCGAAGGTGATCGGTGGTTGCCCCTTCGGCCCTTCCGCAAAGCCGATGTCGATATAATTGCCCTCGCTCCCGATCAGTCCGCTGGTGCCGGTTTTGTCGCCGGCCACCCAGCCTTCGGGCAGTCCGGCGCGCACGCGGCCGAGGCCGGTTTCGGTGGCGATCATCCAGCCTTTCAGCTCGGCGCGCTCGGCCTCGGGCAGCACGTCGCCGTAGATGATTGCCGCGACCGTCCGCGCCATCGCGGCCGGCATGGTGGTGTCGCGGAACTCGGCCGGGGGGACGATGTTGAGCGCGGGTTCGATCCGGTCGAGGCGGCTGACCTCGTCGCCGATGCTGCGCCAGAAGGCGGTCAGCGCTGCCGGTCCGCCGAGCTCGCGCAGCAGGATGTTGGCGGCAGGATTGTCCGAGGTGACCTGCACCGCCCGCGCCAGTTCGCGCAAACTCGCGCCCGTCCCGATCCGTTCGCCGGTGAAGGGCGCATAAGGCACCATTTCCGCCTCGCTCCACGTCACGCGCCTTTCCGCGTCCTCGGTCCCCGCTGCGTGGCGTGCCAGCAGCATCGCGGCGAGCGAGAACTTGAACCACGAGGCATGGCCGAAGCGCCGGTTGCGGTTGATCCCGACCGACCGGCCGCTGACCGTGTCGAACAGCTCGACCCCCAGCGTGCCGTTGCCGACTGCCTCGATCAGCCGCAACTCGGCCGACAGCCGCCCGATCGGGCTCTGGTCCGGAGGGATGCACGCGGCCGCGCCCAATGCCAGCGAGCCGCCGATGAAGTGTCGCCGGTCGATCATCATGCGAACTTGTCCGCCTTGCGTTTGCCGAACCGCATGTCACCCTCCAGACGCTCACGCAATTGCGCATAGAAGGCTTCGAGAAAAGCCCGCTCGTCGCCCGCGCCCGGTTCCCAGCCGATCTTGCGGCAGATCGTGGCATGAACCGCCACCAGCGCTTCTCCCCGCGCCTCGCGCAGCATCCTCTCGAGCGTCTGGAGTTCCTTTTCGCCGTAGATCGACAGCTCCGCCTCGCCGAATTCGTAGCGCGTGCCGGTCACCGCGCTGGTGCCGCGCGCGGTGGCCGCGCCCCGGGTCGACAGGGCTTCGCCCAGCTCGGTGCGCGGTGCTTCGACCACCCAGGTCCCGGCAACGATGTCGCCTGCGCGCAGGGCGTCGCGGTTGAAGAAGGGGAACAGCAGGAACAATGCGAACCACACCGTCAACGCCCAGCCGAGCGCGGTCACATCCTCGCCGCTCGCGCTGCTCACCAGCACGATCAGCAGCGCCACCAGCGGATAGAACAGTTCGATATCGCGCAGCAGGTTGCGCGCGATCACGGCTTCGGGGGTGAGCCGTCGCCCGCCGCGCGCCGCCACCCGGATGCCGACAATCCGCTTGCCCAGCGTCGCCCCGCGGGGGCCGAGCTCCTGCACCAGGAAATAGCCGTACCAGACGCAGAAGACGAAGATCGCCAGCAGGATCTGGAGGAAGTCGAACGCGCCGCGCGGGACGTCGTCAGTATCGAAGCCGCTCTGGTCGAACAGTCCCGACGCGATCCAGAACAGGGCCAAGTGAAAGGCGATCAGCCCGCAGATCACGATCAGGAAATCGATGATCAGCGCGCCCGCCCGGCTGGCGCGCGGCGCGATGGTCAGCGGCAAGCCGACGCCTTCGGGCGTGACCAGATTGCGCTGGCGCTTGTCCGCAGGCGACAGGGGAAGCGCGCGCGCCGCCGTCATTCCGTCGCTCCGGTGTCTGGCCCTATGGCCGGTCGGCGCGGGCGGTAGAGGAAGAAATAGGCGAGCCAGAAGACCAGCATCGTCCCGCCGATCAGGAACCGGCTGCCGGTCCCGTCGACCAGCTGGCGCGGGAAGGCTTCGAGGATCGCGGCGATGATCATCATGATCACCACGCCCACCATCACCACCGCGCCGCGCCGCCCGGCCTCGGCCGCCGCATCGAGCACCGGCTGGTTGCCGGGAAAGGCCATCGATCGCCCGATATGCAGCCCCGCCGCGCCCGACAGCAGGATCGCGAAGATCTCGGTCGTGCCGTGGACGCTGAGCCAGGCAGACAGTTCCACCACCAGCCCCTGCCCATTGAACAGCCACAGCAGCGCGCCCAGCATCGCCATGTTGTGGACCAGCAGCAGCAGCGACGGAATGCCAAAGGCAAAGCCCAGTGCGAAGGCGAGGATCGCGACGCCCGAATTGTTGCTGAACAATTGCGCGGCAAACCCGGCGAGCCCGGCGGCGCTTTCCTCGGTCGCGAGCGTCGCCAGCAATTCCTCGCGGCTGGCACCGGGCACGCGGCTGTCGGCCATGCCGGTGGGGACGAGCCGGTAATACCAGTCGCGGTCCTGCGCCACCAGCAGCCAACCGGCGACCGCGCCCGCCACCATCACGAACAGCGCGATACACAGGTCGAGCCAGATCGCCCGCACCGCCCGGCTCCACCCGCCCAGCACGAATTCGCGCAGCCAGGCGGCAAAGCCCTTGCGCGGGCCATAGACCTGGAACCACGCGCGCTGCACCAGCCGTTCGAGATAGGCCAGCGTCGCGGCATCGAGCGAGGTTTCGCGCGCCACCGCGAGGCTGGAGGCGGCGGTGCGATACAGCGTCGGCAGCGCCAGCAGGTCGTCGTCCGACAGGCGCTTGGTCCCGCCGCGCTCCATCTGTTTGACGATCGCTTCCAGCCGCCGCCATTCGCTCTCGCGTTCCAGCCGGAAGCGGTCGGAGCGCAGCGCGGCGCTGGCGATATCGGCAGGCGCGGCCACTGCGCCGCCGCCAAACCAGCCGGTGAGCGTGGGCACCTTCATCCGATCGCCTCGCTGTTCTTGACCAGCAGGTAGCGGTCGATCAGCCGGTAACCGATTGTGTCCCACGGCGCTTCGATTACGTCCACGCCCATCCGCCGCAGCCGTTGCAGCACCACGCTGCGCTGATGCGCGAGCGTATCGGCGGTGACGCTGCGGGCGAGGGTGGCGATGTCGGTAGGCGGTTCCGCGATGATCTGCTCGATCTCGCTGTCGGCCATCGTCACGAACAACACGAGGTGCTTGCTCACCAGCCGCCCGATGCTCTCGACCATCAATTCGGCCGAGGTGGGATCGGTGAAGTCGGAAAATAGCACGATCAGCGAGCGGCGTTTCAGCTTGGTGGTCAGCGTCGCCAGCGCGAGGGTGAAGTTCGGTTCGGACGCAGTGTAGTCGAGCCCGGCGGCGGCGCTTTGCAAGCGGTGGAAGGCGCGGGCATCGGCGAGGAACGGGGTCATCACCTGGGGGCGCTGCGCGAAA
This sequence comes from Erythrobacter sp., assembly GCA_036788335.1. GTDB lineage: Bacteria > Pseudomonadota > Alphaproteobacteria > Sphingomonadales > Sphingomonadaceae > Erythrobacter. The sequence goes on along the minus strand of DAIQNP010000131.1, from coordinate 3,617 downwards.
CCGAACAGCGCAACCTTGTCCCCGCCCTTCAGCGCGACATAGGCGCAGGTCAGCGCGGCACTGACCGCCCGGTCGATGCGCGGCAGCCCGTCGACCGGCTCGCACATCGCCTGCCCGCAATCGAAAGCGAAGACGATCTGGTTGTTGCGCTCGCTCTCGTTCTCGCGGGCGTAGAGGTGGTTGTGGCGCGCGCTGGCCTTCCAGTCGATCCGGCGACGGTCCATCCCGGCCTCGTATTCGGACAGGGCTTCGAACTGGGTGCCCTCGCCCCGGATGCGGCGGGCGATCAGGCCGCTTTGCGAATCGCGCAAGAAGGTCTGCAATTCGCGGCTGCGCACCGGCGACAGGTCGGGCCAGATCCGGACGGCTTGGTCCAGCGGACAGCTGACCTGCCGTGCGCCAAGCCCGAGCGGGCCGGTCCAGCGCAGCCAGGCGCGGGTGACCGGGGCGGTGCCGCGCCGGGCGGGGGTGACGCCGGTCTCGCCGCGCCAGTCCGGAGTGTCCGGCATCGGCGCGAGATCGATGGTCACCCGCCCGCCGGGCGCCAGCCGGGGATCGCAGGCGATTGCGCCGTTGACGACGCTGCGCCGACCGCCAGTGAAGCGTGCAGTCAGCGCCAACGTGGTCGGCTGGCCCACCTCGGTATCGCCCGGAGCCTCCATGTCCCACCCGGCAGCTCGCCCCGCCAGCAGCGCATCCACCCCGATCAGCACCAGCAGCGCCGCGCCCAGCAGCGGGGCGATCACCCATGCGCCGGGCGAAGCGGCCGCGATCACCAGCGCGATCGGGGCCAGCCCGGCGACCAGCCACGCCGCCCGCTCGGTCGGCGCAACGACCAGCAGCGGCGCAAGCGGGGCGGCAAGGATGCGCAGCAGGGGGCGGGCAGATGCCATCGGATCAGCGCGGTGCCTCGGTGCTGTCGACCAGTTCGGCGACCAGCGCTTCCATGTCGCGCCCGTCGATCTCCGCGGCGGGCGACAGCGTCAGGCGGTGGCGCAGCACCGGCACAGCCAGCGCCTTGACGTCATCGGGGATGACATAGGCGCGGCCCTCCAGCGCGGCGCGGGCGCGGGCGGCCCCGGCCAGCAGCACGGCGGCGCGCGGCGATGCGCCGACGGTCAGTTCGGCATGATCGCGGGTGGCGCGCACCAGCCGCACGACATAGCGGGTGATCTCCTCGGCAACGGTGACCTGCGCCAGCGCGGCGCTTGCGGCGACCAACCCGGCGGAATCGGTGACCGCGCCGACCCCGAGATCGGCGGGGCGCTGCGGGCCGGAGCGCTGGCCGTAGGCGGTGACGATCCGCGCCTCCTCCTCCTCGGACGGGTAGGGCACCAGCAGCTTGAACAGGAAGCGGTCGAGCTGCGCTTCGGGCAGGGGATAGACCCCCTGGTTTTCGATCGGGTTCTGGGTCGCCACCACCATGAAGCGCTCAGGCAGCCGGTGCGTCTCGCCGTCCAATGTGACGCGGCGTTCCTGCATCGCTTCGAGCAGCGCGGCCTGGGTCTTGGGCGGGGTGCGGTTGATCTCGTCCGCCAGCAGCAGGTCGCAGAAGATCGGCCCGCGGGTGAGGGTGAACTGGCTGGTCTGGAAGTTGAACAGGTTCGATCCCAGGATGTCACCCGGCAGCAGGTCGGGGGTGAACTGGATCCGCCCGAAATCGAGGCCAAGCGCGGTGGCGAAGGCATTGGCGAGGAAGGTCTTGGCGGTCCCCGGCGGTCCTTCGAGCAGCACATGGCCTTCGCTCATCAGCGCGACCAGCAGCATGTCGACCATCGCGTCCTGCCCGACGATCGCCTTGGCAATTTCGGCGCGGATGGCATCGGCAAGGCTGCGCAGGTCGTCAAGGTTCATGGTCATGGTTTCAGCTTCCCTGTCAGTTCGTCGAGCGCCTGGGCGGCGGTGAGGATGTCGGCGGGCCGGGTGGCGGCCTCGAGCCGGGCAGCGCGGAGCGAGAACGGCTCTTCGCCCGGCAGGCGGCGCGCGATGGCGGTGTCGATCGCGTCCGGTTCGGCGCGCGGAAGTCCCAGCAGATGCGCGGCGCGGCGGGCGGCGAGCGCACCATAGGGACGGGTCAGCAGCCCGAATCGCCGCGCACGGACGATCAGGCCGGCCCCGTTGGCGACCAGTTGGCGCTTGCCATAGGCGATGTCCGGGTCGCTCGCGGCTGCCGGGCCGAAGCGCCGGAACGCGCGCCAGCCGATGATCAGCAGCGCCATCAGCAGGCACAAGGTGGCGGCGAGGAAGGGCGGGCGGAAGGCCAGAGTGAGCAGGTTGACCGATCCGCCATAGCCGTTGAGTGTCATGTCGATCACGATCCGACGCTCGCCGGTATAGCCCGCCTCGCGCACCAGCGCGACCGCGGCAGCGGCGCGGGCACCATCGGCCAACCCGTAATTGTTCATCAGGTCGGGCTCGGCCACGAACACCGTCTGATGCGCGTCCTCGTAATACTCGTCCCCTTCCTCGCCGATCACCCGGATGGCGAGAGCATGGCCTGCGCCGTCTTCGATCAGGGGTTCGAAAAGGTCGCCGGGCTCGGCGAAGGTGATCATCTCGGTCGGCAGTTCGCCCGCGGCGCCAAGCCCTTCAAAGCTCGCGACCTCGTCGTCCTCGAGCTTTTCGATCTCGTGGGTAAAGGCGTAGGGGGCAGGCAGGTCCTTGGTCCATGACAGTGCATCGCCGCCGTTGTCGATGACGACCCATCCGCGCTTGAAATTTTCGCGCGCTTTGGCGGGCAGCGCGGGCGAGGGACGGGATGCATTCCACTTGGGCAGGATCACCAGCGTCGGCCCGGCATACTCGCGCTCCTGCAGGATCTCGCCGAGCGCTTCCGCATCGGTCCACGGGGGCGGGGTCAGGATCAGCAAGTCCTCGGTCTCCAGCCCGGCCGGGCTGCGCGAGCGGGTCACCTCGTAGCCCTCGGCATCCAGCAACCGCACCAGCCCGGCATAGCCGTTGAGCCCGGTGCCCGCAGCATGGGCCTCGCCGTCGTCCCGGCCCGATTCCAGGCTGTCGCCCGCGCCAATCAGGTACAGCAGCGCGACGAACACCGCAAAGCCGACCACCACCAGCGCCAGCGCGCCCAGCCGCGAGAAGGCGGGGGCGGCGTTCATGCGCGCACTCCGGTCCGGGTGCCAATCTGAGCCAACGCGAATTCGGCATAGGCGGCGCGGGCCGCGTCCCAGTCTACCCGTTCGAGCGCCCGCAGCGCGAACAGGCTACGCTCGACCCGCTCGGCGATCACCCGGAAGGCGGCGCGCGCGGCATCGGGCAGGGCAGGCAGGGCAGCCAGTTCGCGCGCGGTGCTCGACGGTTCGACCCAGTCGGGCCGCGATGCCGCGATCTGCCCGACACTGCGCTGGAGCAGCAAACGGGTGGCCTCGTCGAAGCGCCCTTCGGCGGCAAGCCGGTCGGCATCCTCGAGCAATGCGAGGCTGGCGGCGGTGTCGGGCCGCCATTCTTCATCCGCCGCCGGAGCGGCTTTGCGCTGACGGTTCAGCATACCCTCGCCGAAGGTCCGCCAGGCGAGGTACAGCGCGAACACCGCCACCAGTGCCAACAGCACCCATTGCAGCCACCCCCACGACGCGCCCAGCAATTGCCCGAGCGGGGCC
>DAIQNP010000130.1:0-7546 GCA_036788335.1 Erythrobacter sp. | reverse complement strand
CCCGCCCCGAATCGATCGCCTCACCCGCCATCGCAGCGCGTGTTCGCCAGTCGCCGCCGCGCCCCGCAACCAGCAGCGCGCCCGCCGCATTGAACAGCACGGCATCGCGGTAAGGCCCGGGCGCGCCCATCAGCAATGCTATCAGGGCGGCGGCGTTGTGGCGGGCATCGTCGCCGCGGATCGCCTCGATCGGCGCATGGGGCAGCCCGGCAGCGGCAGCGTCGATGCGGTGCATGGCGAAGCTATTTCCGTCCACCAGCGCGATCTCGTTGCCGCCCGCAAGGCTCAATTCGTCGAGCCCCTCGTCGCCCGAGACGATCAGCGATTGCCCGGTGCCGAGCCGCGCCAGCGCGCCTGCATAGATCGGCACATAGGCGGGCCGCGCGATCCCGATCAGCTGGCTCTTGACCCGCGCCGGGTTCGACAGCGGGCCCATCAGGTTGAAGATCGTGCGTTTGCCGATCCGCAGGCGAATGGGCTGGATTCGCGCCATCGCCGGGTGGTGGTTCTTGGCGAACAGGAAGCAGATGCCGATTTCCGCCAGCGTCCTTTCCGCCGTGCGCCCGGCGGCGTCCATGTCGAGCCCGAGCGCTTCCAGCGTGTCGGCAGCGCCCGCCTTGGAGCTGGCCGCGCGATTGCCGTGCTTGGCCACCGGCACCCCGCAGGCCGCGACCACAAGGCTGACGGCGGTCGAGACGTTCAGCGTATGGTGCCCGTCGCCCCCGGTGCCGCACACGTCGATCGCATCATCGGGCGCGGCAATCGGGATCAGCCGCGCCCGCAGCGCACGCGCGGCCCCGGCGATCTCGTCCTCGGTCTCGCCGCGCTGTGTGAGCGCGACCAGGAACGCCTCGATTTCGGCTTCCGACGGAGCGCCGTCGAGCAGCGTGCCGAACGCGGCTTCGGCCTCGGCCTCGTTCAGCGGGGCGGCGATGTCGGGCAGCAGGCTCATGCGCGCGAGCCTTCGGGCAGGACCGGGTCGAGCCCGCAAGCGCGCACGAAATTGGCGAGCAGCGCATGGCCATGCTCGGTGGCGATGCTTTCGGGGTGGAACTGCACTGAATGGATCGGCAGGCTTTCGTGGCGGAAACCCATCACGGATGAATGATCTTCGCCCGGCGTATCGGAATGGGCGTTGGCGATCAGCGCGGGCGGCACATCGACCACCTCGAGGCTGTGATAGCGCGTCGCGATGAAGGGCGAGGGCAGGCCGGCGAATACCCCGGTCCCGTCATGCGTTACTGGCGAGGTCTTGCCATGCATCAGCCCGCCGCGCTGGACCGTCCCGCCGAAATGCTGCCCGATCGCCTGATGACCGAGGCACACGCCCATCAGGGGCTTTACTGCATCGGCGCAGGCCGCGACCAGATCAAGGCTGATCCCGGCCTCGTTCGGGGTGCAGGGACCGGGCGAGATCAGGAAGCCCGCCGCATTGGTGCGCAAGGCATCGGCAGCGGTGAGCGCGTCATTGCGTTCAACCCGCACCTCTGCCCCCAACTCCATCAGGTAATGGACGAGGTTGAAGGTGAAGCTGTCGTAATTGTCGATGACGAGGATCATTGGCCCGCTCCTTCGCGCTTGCTGACCACGATGATCGGACCGACGCGGCCCGTGTCCAGCCGCCCGCTTGCCGGGTCCCACAGGCTCGACACCTTCCCGTCGAGATAGAGCGCGTTGGCCACCTTAACCTCGTCGCGGAAATAGCGCGCCAATTGTCCGAAGCTGACCGGCGCGTCGGAAATCACGAAATGCGCCTTGCCGCTGCCGTCCACGCCCACGCCGTTGCGGATCGCGCGCGAGGGGCCGTTGTCCTGAATCTGGGGATGCAGCTTGCCATCAATCACCAGCAGCGGCCCCGACTGCGTGCCGAATTGTGGCCGGTCGCCGACGGTGTTGAAGAAGGTGTTGCTGCCCATCACCTGCCACGTGCCGCCGCTGCCGAAGAACACGCCGTTAGGCTTCATGTAGAAATTGCCCTCACCCGTGCCGCGATCCAGATCGGACAGGCGCTGGCTGTTTTCGACGTAGTATCCCACCGCTTTCAGGTCATCGCCGTAAATGCCGCCGTTCATGGCAAAGGCGATGATCGCCCGGTCCTGCGCGGCGGCAAAGGCGGTGAGCGAGCCGTAGGGCTGGCCGCCCGCAGGCGCGAGTGTCATGGCGATCCGGTGCTCGGCCGGGTCGGCGATGCAATGGGTCAGCGCCGCGTCTTCGAACACCACCGCGCGGCAGGCCGAATCCGCCGCCACGGTCGGGGCCGGGGTGGGGATCGGCGCGACCGGCTGCTCGATCGCGCTGCCGTCGAGATTGGTGCGCACCACCGGCTCACCCGCCGGCTGCTCAGAACAGGCAGCGAGGACCAGCGCAAGGCTCGCGCCGAGGATCTTTTGTGCCGTCATTGCCCGTACCCCGGCTCGCCTGCGATCCGCACCGCTTCGCGCGCGGCAGCGATCAGCGCGCCGGCCTTGGCGCGGCATTCGGCCAGTTCGTAATCGGGGTCGGAATCGGCGACGATCCCGGCGCCCGCCTGCACATGCATCACCCCGTCCTTGACCACCGCAGTGCGCAAGACGATGCACGAATCGACCGATCCATCGGGCGCGAAATAGCCCACGCCGCCAGCATAGGCGCCGCGTGTTTCGGGCTCGAGTTCGGCGATCACTTCGCAGGCGCGGATCTTGGGCGCGCCCGACACTGTCCCGGCAGGAAAGCCTGCAAACAGCGCGTCGAGCGCGTCCTTGTCCGGTGCCAGCCTGCCGACGACATTACTGACGATGTGCATGACATGGCTGTAGCGTTCGACGGTGAAACTGTCGGTGACGGTGACGCTGCCCGCCGCCGCGACCCGGCCAACGTCGTTGCGCCCCAGATCGAGCAGCATCAGGTGCTCTGCGCGCTCCTTGGGATCGGCCAGAAGGCTTGCTTGGTTGGCATCGTCCTCCTCGCGCGATCCCCCGCGCGGACGTGTCCCGGCAATCGGGCGGATCGTGACCTCCGATTCGCCTTGCGCGTTGGGGCGCACCCGCACCAGGATTTCCGGGCTCGATCCCACCAGCGCAAAGCCCGGCAAGTCGAGGAAATAGAGGAACGGCGAGGGGTTCACCCGCCGCAGCGCGCGATAGAGCGACAGCGCGGGCAGCGGGAAGCGGCAGGTGAAGCGCTGCGCCAGCACCACCTGAAAGATGTCGCCCGCCAGAATGTAATCCTTGGCCCGCAGCGCCATCGCCTTGTAGTCATCTGCGGCGATCACCGGGGCCAGATCGGGCAGGGTATCGGGCAGATCCACAGGATCGGTAAAGGGGGCTTGTTCGGCCAGCTGGCTCAGCGCGGCGTCGATCCGCTCGCCCGCGCGCCTTACCGCTGCGGCGGGGTCCAGCGTTTCCCGGGTCGGGGCCCAGATCGGCGCGATGGCGAACAGGTCGTCGCTCAGCCGGTCGAACACGAGGATCACTGTCGGCCGCACGAACAGCATGTCGGGCAGGTCGAGCGGGCTCGGCGCGGCGCGCGGCAGGCGTTCGACGAGGCCGATGGTCTCGTAGCCGAAATAGCCGACGAGGCAGGCCAGCGCCGGTGGCAGCGCGGCGGGCACGTCGTCGATCCGGCAGGCGGCGGCGAGCGCACGCAGCTCGGTCAGCGCGTCGCTTTCACAAGGGGTGAAGGCCTCGCGGTCGGTCCGCCAGTTATGATTGACCTCGGCCCCGGCGCCGCGCGCGCGGAAGACCAGATCGGGGTCCAGCCCGAGCAGGCTGTAACGCCCGCGCACTTCGCCGCCTTCGACCGATTCGAGCAGGAAATCGCCGCGCCCCGGTACGATCAGCCGCCGCGCAGCGCCGACCGGTGTGTCGCTGTCGGCGATCACCCGCCGCCACACCAGCGCTGCGCGGCCCTGCGCCAGCGCGACGGCGGCATTGGCGGCGTTTTCAGGCGGGCGCGGCATGGCGGGCGGGGAAGGGCGGGGCACGAGGCGGCGGTTCAAGGTCTGGCTATAATCGCTCGGGCCGCGCTCAGGATTCGCCCGCGAGTTGCTTGCGCACCGCTTCGATCGCATCCGCGTTTTGCTCCACCCCGATCTCCTTGCGGATCGCGACATTGAGCTGGCGGCGATATTCCTCGCCCAGCGTCGGGGCGAGCTGCTGCTGCGTCTGCGCCAGCAGGGTCGGCTCGCTCTCGACCGGGTCGGTGGCGATTTCTTCCAGGCTGACGACATACCATCCCAGATCGCGCGGGGCTTCGAGCACCTTGGTGGTCTTTTCGGCCATGCTGAACAACAGCACCAGCGGCGGGGGAAGGTTGCGCTGACGCTGGGCCAGCAATTCGCGGCGCTCCAGATCGATCGCCTCGCGCTCCAGCCCCGGCTTGTTTTCGGCCGCCAGCGCTTCGGCCAGCGGGGTGCCCTTGGCCAGCTTGGCCTTGATCCGGTCGGCGGCTGCGCGGGCGAGTTTGGCGCCCTGCGCGCGCTTCCAGCCGGTCACGGCCTGTTCGCGCACCTCGGCCAGCGGCGGGGCGGAGGCTTCCTCGACCCGCTCGACATCGTAGATGATGAACTGTTCGCCCGGCACGATTTCCGCCAGCTGCGGTTCGCTCTCCTCCATCTGGAAGGCGGTGGCGAGCACCGGGGCGAGTTCGGGCACGATCCGGCCCTGCGGATTGCCGAACACCTGCCCGTCGGCGAGCAGCGCGGGGGTTCTCTCGACCGTCAGGTCGTAGGTTTCGGCAACTTCCGCCAGCGCCGTGCCGCTGTCGACTTCGGCCTCGATCTCGCTGGTCAGTTCGGCGACGGCGGCGGCGCGCTTTTCACTGGTGAGCTGTTCGGCAATGCCGGAAGAGACCTGTTCGAGGCTGCGGGCCGGGGTGCGCTCGACCCGGTCGACCCGCGCGACATACCAGCCGAGCGTGCCGCGCGACGGTTCGACCACACCGCCCTCTGCCGCCCTGAAGACGTTTTGGGCGAAGGCGAAACTGGTGGCGTTCGACAGGCTTTCGCGGTCGAGCACATCGCCCGCCGACGCGGAGAACCCGGCCTCGCGCGCTGCCGCCTCGAGCGAGAGCCCGGCGCGGATGCGGACAGCAAAGGCCTTGGCCGCATCTTCGGTCGGCACCACGAAGGATGTGACCGCGCGCCGCTCACCGGCCGCATATTGCGCCGCGTCGCGCTTGTAGCGCGCGGCGATTTCGGCGGGTGTGGGCGTGGCGTCGACATCAAGCTGGTCGGTCCCGAACACCGCAAAGCGCAAGGTGCGTCGTTCCGGCCGGATGAACTGGCTGCGATTGTCGTCGTACCAGGCTTGCAACTGGGCCGGAGTCGGATCGGCCGAGGGGGCGAAGGCGAGGCTGGGGATCAGGGCGATCTCGCCGCGCCGCCGCTCCAGCACCAGCGATGCATAGCGGCGCGCCACCTTCTCCGGCATCCGCGGCGCGGCCAGCACCGGCTTGAGCAATTGCTGTTCGAGCAAGCCGTCGCGCAGGTCGCGCCGCAGGACCGCATCGGTCAGCCCCCGCTGGCTGAGCGCGGCGCGGTAGGCCTCCTCGTCGAATTCGCCGGTCAGGCCGCGAAACGCCGGAATCTTGAGGATTTCGCTGTTGACCAGGTTATCGCCCGCCCTCAGCCCGTATTTTTCGGCATAGGCGCCGATCGCGGACCGGTCGACGAGCTGGCTCATCACCTCGTCGAGCATTCCCTGCTCGATCAGTTCGGGCATCGTCACGGTCGGGTTCTGCTGGCGCACCTGCTCCAGCGCCGAATTGGCTGCGCCCAGCAGTTCGGAAGCGGCGATCTTGTCGTCACCGACAAGCGCCACCCGGTCCCCGCCCGACACGCCCCCGAAGGCCGATCCGGTGATGTCGGCCGCCGCAAAGGCAAGCGCGATCAGCGCCAGAAAGGCAATGAAGATCGGCAGGCCGATGCGCGACTGGAAGAAGCGGCGAAAGAACGAAATCATCGTGGACGGTGTTCCTGACCATAGGGACGGGGTGATCGCCCGGCGCTTTATCGGCCATGCGACCTCCCGGCAACAGGTGACCGTGCGTTTTGACTGGCAGGTCGCACTCGGCTAGCGGACCCGGCCCTGCCGCCCTAGAGGCTGAGGGGATTCGCTCAGAGCTTTTTTGCAAAGGTGCAGGACACGTCATGAACCGCCGGCCCTACATCGTGGGAAACTGGAAGATGTATGGCACCCGTGCCATGCTCTCCGAAGCCCGCACGATCGATCGCGCGGCACAACGCCACATGAAGGTCGAAGTGGCGATCGCTCCTCCGTACACCCTGATCCATCCGATCCACCGCGAGGCCGAACAGATCGCAGTCGGCGCGCAGGATTGCCACCATTCCGAAGGCGGCGCGCATACCGGCGACATTTCCGCCGCGATGGTCGCCGATGCCGGGGCCAAGTTCGTGATCCTCGGCCACAGCGAAAGGCGGCAGGGGCATGGCGAGACGGATGCGCTGGTGCGGTCCAAGGCCGATGCCGCGCTGGCGGCGGGCCTGCGCATCATCATGTGCTGCGGCGAAACCGCGCAGGTGCGCGAATCGGGCCGTGCGGTCACCCACATCAAGAAACAGCTCAAGGGTTCGCTTCCCCCGCCGTCCGACCTGCTCGGCGATGCGGGCGAGCGGATCACCGTCGCCTATGAGCCGATCTGGGCGATCGGCACCGGCACGCCGGCCAGCGCGCAGGATATCGGCCACATGCACGCCGCGATCCGCAAGCTGCTGGTGGAAATCTATGGCGAGCCGCAGGGGCGCGAGATCCGCATCATCTACGGCGGCTCGGTCCGGCCTGACAATGCTGCCGAAATCTTCGCCGTGCCCGATGTCTGCGGCGCGTTGGTGGGCGGGGCGAGCCTTACCGCCGACAGCTTCATGGGCATCGCCCTGGCCGCCGGAGAGCCCGGCGACAGTTAAAGCGGGGCCGGGGCCTCGGCCGGTTCCGACCAAGCCGCCGCTTGTCCTTGCGCGCTGCCGCGCCTACATGCGCGCATCTTCACGTTGATCGAGAGTTGCTGATGTCCCTGTTCGTGCTTCTGACCGTCATTCAGGCCTTGGTGGCCGCCGCGCTGGTCGGCGTGGTGCTGATGCAGCGTTCCGAAGGCGGCGGGCTCGGGATCGGAGGCAATCCGTCAGGAGCGCTGGGCGCACGCGGCGCGGCCGATTTCCTGACGCGGGCAACCAAGTGGCTGGCGGTCGTGTTCGTGGCGCTGTCGATCGTGCTGGCGGCGCTGGCCGTGCGCGAAGGCAGTGTCGGCGATGTGACGACCACGCTCGACCGCGATGTCCCGGCTGCCGGCCCGACCGATCTGCTTGCCGATCCGGTCCCGCCGCCTGCGCCTGCGACCGAGGCGCCCGCGCCGGACGCTGCGCCGGGCGAGCCAGCGGCCGATCCGCTTGCCGAATAGGCGCTGAGGCGGCTCCGGTACTGCCGGCTGCCCCCTTTCGATCATGGCTGTGGATGGCGCATGCGAAGCGCCGCAATTCGCTTGCCCCGAATCCAACTCGTTGCTTAAGGCCCAAATCCCATGGCGCGGTTCATTTTCATCACCGGCGGCGTGG
>DAIQNP010000129.1:2845-7572 GCA_036788335.1 Erythrobacter sp. | reverse complement strand
GCGTCTACCGCGACTTCTCCGAAGCGCGCGATTTCGAGGAATTCGCCAGCGCCGTGCAAGACGCCGCGCAGGGCTGACATGCCGGAACCCGTTAAGACAGACGGTCTTAACCGCCCGGTGATCGTGCTCGTGCGCCCGCAGCTGGGCGAGAACATCGGCAAGGCGGCACGCGCGATGCTCAATTTCGGGCTGACGGAGCTGCGACTGGTGAGCCCCCGCGATGGCTGGCCCAACCCTTCGGCAGGTCCGGCGGCAGCGGGCGCGGACATTGTGCTTGAACGCGCCGAGGTCTTCGCCAGCACCGCCGCCGCGGTCGCCGATTGCCAGCATGTCCACGCCACCACCGTGCGCAAGCGCGGGGTGACCAAGCCGGTGATCACCCCGGACGAGGCCGGGCGGCAGGTCCATCTGTTGGCTGGCCGCCATGCCATCATTTTCGGGCCGGAACGTTCGGGGCTTGAAACCGAGGACGTGGCGCTCGCCCGCAATATCCTGACCGTGCCGATCAACCCCGAATTCGGCTCGCTCAATCTGGCGCAGGCGGTGATCCTGATTGCCTATGAATGGTCGCGGGTGGGGCGCGAGCTGGCCGGTGCGGATACGACGCTGGTGCAGCCCACGGTCGAAGACGTTCTTCCCCCCGCCCCGCAGGAAGAGCTCGACGGGCTGGTCGCGCACTTCGAGAAGCTGCTCGAACCGAGGGGCTATTTCCTGCCTGATGGCCGCTCGGAGACCACCCGCCGAACCTTGCGCGGGGTGCTGACCAAGCCGGGCTGGAATCACCTCGAGGTGCGCACCTTGCGCGGTATCCTGACCCACCTTGGCCGCGAGCCCCGCGACTAACCGGGTGTGCTCCGGCGCCGCAATGCTTGACCGCGCGGTCATTTCTGCTAAGCGCCCGCCTTCGCAATTGGCCCTGCACCCCGGTGAAGCAGTGGCCGCATCCGACATCTTGGTCTGGTGGTGCGATGCCGGGTTGAACGCTCACCAATGGGGTGGGCCAGCAGATATGAAGGAAGACGTATGTCGAAGCGCAAAAGCGCCAAGTACAAGCTTGACCGCCGGATGGGCGAAAACATCTGGGGTCGCCCCAATTCCCCGGTGAACAAGCGGTCCTACGGCCCTGGCCAGCACGGCCAGCGTCGCAAGGGCAAGATGAGCGATTATGGCCTGCAATTGCGCGCCAAGCAGAAGCTCAAGGGCTATTACGGCGACGTCACCGAAAAGCAGTTCAAGCGCACCTATGCCGAAGCTTCGCGCATGAAGGGCGATACCAGCCAGAACCTGATCGGCCTGCTTGAACAGCGGCTCGACATGGTGGTCTACCGCGCCAAGTTCGCGCCGACCATCTTTTCGGCCCGTCAGGTCGTCAGCCACGGTCACATCTATGTGAACGGCGTGAAGTGCAACATCGCCTCGCGTCGCGTCCTGGTCGGCGATGTCGTCAGCCTCGGCAGCAAGGCCAAGGAAATGGCACTGGTGATCGAAGCCCAGAGCCTGGCCGAACGCGACATTCCCGATTACGTCCAGACCGACGGCAACGACAAGATCACCTTCAGCCGCGTGCCCAAGCTCGACGAAGTGCCCTACCCGGTGACGATGGAACCGAACCTGGTGGTGGAATTCTACTCGCGCTGATCGAATTGCGGCGACCGGATACGAACAGGGCGGCCTTGCGGGGCCGCCCTTTTTCGTTGTGGCGGAATCTTCGCCCGAAACTGGTCGGCGCTCAGTCCCGCAGCCGGTCCCATTCGACCAGCTCGTAGGCGATCGAGCCTTCGACCAACCGTTCCCAGATGTCGCCCACCACATCGCCGGGAAGGCCTAGCGCCTCGGCTTCGGCAATGGCGGCAGCGATCACGCTGGCCTTGCGGTCCTCGTCGCGCACCACGTCACGGCTTGGCTTGATCCGGGCGGCGGCGCGCATGTAGCCGAACCGGGTTGCCAGCAGCGCCACCAGTTCACGGTCGACCGCATCGACCCCGGCACGCACATCGGTCATGGTGGTGCAGGCTTCGGGCATGGGGGGAGTGTCGTTCATGCCAGCGGCCCTAGGCGGTGCGGGGCGGATTTGTCGAGAGGGTTCCGGCGCTTCAGTTGCGGCCAAGCGATGTATCAAGAAACGCCCCGATCTCCCGCAGCATGGTCTCGCGTACGGTGCTGTCGCCCAGATCGTGCTGGAGATCTGGGTATTCTCGGTAAATCACCGATTTGCCCGCCGATTTCAGCGCCTTTTCCATGCCCTGCGAATGGCGCACATCGACGTTGAGATCGCGGGTGCCGTGAAACAGGGCAACGGATGCCGCGAACTTATCGGCGTGGCGGCGCGGGCTGCCGGCCGATACATGCGGACCTTGGCCGATGAAATCGCGCACCAGATTGAAGCTGGTATATTCGCGCGCATCTTCGACGATGTAGTTCAGGTCGGTGACCGGAGCGATGGCCACCACCGCCTTGAAAAGTGCCGGATCGAGCACTTGCGATTGCAACGCGGCATAGCCGCCATAGGACCACCCAGCGATGGCCAATTGATCGGGCCGCGCGATGCCCTCCTTTACCAGCCAGTGGCCTGCGTCGTTGACGTCGCCGATTGCCACGTCCCACGATTTGAAGCCGTTGCGCCCATACCAAGCTGCGCCATAACCCGACGATCCGCGGTAATTGGGCTGGAGAACGGCGAACCCGCGCGCGGTCAGGAACTGCACCAGCCAATCGAACCCCCACTCGTCACGCGCCGACGGCCCGCCGTGGGGCATGACGATGGCAGACAGGTTCTTGCCGTCCGAACCCGGAGGCAAGGTCAGGTAGGCGGGGATCATAGTCCCGTCGCGGGCCGGATAAGTCACCGGACGCATTGTGCCGAGCGGCCTTTCCGCCAGCAGGTTGCGCACTTCAAGCAGCGGTTCAAGTTTGCGGGCGGCCTTGTCGAACAGGTAGACCATCCCCGGCTGGGTGTCGCTCGACGCAATAAGCAGCAGTCGGTTTTCGTCGGCGCTTGCGCCCACGATATTGATAAGAGGCTGATCTGGCAGCGCCTTGGCCAGATCCCGCGCCAACTTGGCAAGAGCGGGGTCGAAATAGGCGATCTCGCGTTTTTCGGTGGCGTAGCTGGTGCCCACTACCCGGCGTTGCCGACCGATGCGGATCAGAGCATCCACGTCGACATCATTCCTCGCCATCAGCAGCTTGCCCTCTCCGCTGCCGTCGAGCGTAAACTCCGCGATCGCGTCGTAGCCGCCCTGGCGCACAAAGCCGTAAGCCAGATTGGCGCTATTGCTGACGGAGACCGGCACAAAATCGCCAACCGGTTGGCCATCGATCGACAACTCCTTGAATGGCACCCACCGATCGCTATCCGGGGAACGGAAAAAGTAACGATTCTCGCCCTTCAGCCGCCCGCTATTGTCTCGCAACTCGCGAACCTTGACCCGAACCCGCCCGGTTTCGTCGGCGACATATCGTGAAACTTCTGGATCAGGGCGTTCCCGTACCCGCCGCTCGCCGGTGGTGACATCGACCAGATCAACGCCAAATCCCGAATCGTAGTTTCGTATCCGCTTCACCCCCGGCGCATCGGGGACATATTGCCGCGACATTACGATTTGTCCCGGATCGCCGCCGACATCCAGCGCCAGCACATCGCCGCCGGATTGCGCCGAGCGGACCGCGGTGGACGAATCGCGCTTGCTCAACTCCATGACGTTGCCGCCGTCGGCATCGATCCCGAAAAGGCGGTCATACGGCACCAGCACCTTGTCACCGGCCATGCCTGAAAACTGGCAGACCATTCGCGTCTCGGTCGCCCATTCGCACCAGTCAAGGTCAGTGTTGACCTCGCTGTTCGCGATCAGAGGCCGCGGAACTGCGTCGCCCGCCAGATCGATAAAATTGAGGATTTCGGAATGTCCCGGCCCAGCCGCGATATAGGCGATCTTTGTGCCCGATGGGGACAGGCTGATATCGAGCACGCTTTCGCGGTATCCGAACAGCTTCGCCTCCAGCGCCAGATCATCGCTGTCGGCAGCTTCATCCGCTGCCAGCGGCGCCCCCCAGCCCACCAGCAGCAGCGCTACCCAGAATGCGCGCGAACGATATGCGGTCATAGACCCCCTGCTCCTTCTGCCGCATCACGTTACCGGATCAGGCCCCGCAATCAATCGCCCTTGTTTGGAATAAGCCAGCCGGAAGTCGCTAACAAAACTCGCAAATTCGCCCGCGCTGATGGCATCGCGCATTCCCTGCATCAGCGCCTGATAGAAGCTCAGGTTATGCTCGGTCACCAGCATCGCGCCGAGCATCTCGCCCGATTTCACGAGGTGGTGGATATAGGCGCGCGCATAGGTGGTGCAGACCGGGCAGGCGCAGCGCTCGTCCAGCGGCCCGGAGTCTTCGGCAAAGCGGGCGTTGCGCACATTGAGGGGACCGTTCCACGTAAACGCCTGCCCGTTGCGGCCCGACCGCGTCGGCAGCACACAATCGAACATGTCGATCCCGCGCTCCACCGCGCCGACCAGGTCATCGGGCTTGCCCACGCCCATCAGGTAGCGCGGGCGATCCACCGGGAGCATGTCGGGCGCATAGTCCAGCACGCCGAACATCGCTTCCTGCCCCTCGCCCACTGCCAGCCCGCCGACTGCATAGCCATCAAAGCCGATCGCGGTGAGCGTGTCGGCGCTGATCCGGCGCAGGTCCTGATGCAGCGCCCCCTGCTGGATACCGAACAGCGC
>DAIQNP010000129.1:0-2835 GCA_036788335.1 Erythrobacter sp. | reverse complement strand
CCCCGCCGCTGTCAAAGCCGTTGCGGCTGCGCTGCGCCCAGCGCATCGACAGTTCCATGCTGGACGCGATCTCGTCCCGCGGGCGGTCGGCGCGGGGGCATTCGTCGAAGGCCATGACGATGTCGGAGCCGAGCAGCCGCTGGATCTCCATCGACCGTTCAGGGGTAAGCATGTGCTTCGACCCGTCGAGATGGCTGCGGAATTCGACACCGTTTTCGGTCAGTTTGCGCAGGTCCGACAGGCTCATCACCTGGTAACCGCCGCTGTCGGTCAGGATCGGGCGCGGCCAGTTCATGAACTGGTGCAGCCCGCCCAGTCGCGCCATCCGCTCCGCACCGGGGCGCAGCATCAGGTGATAGGTGTTGCCAAGGATGATGTCTGCCCCGGTCGCCCGCACCGCCTCGGGCTTCATCGCCTTGACCGTCGCCGCCGTGCCGACCGGCATGAAGGCGGGCGTGCGGATCTCCCCGCGCTGCATGGCGATGCTGCCGGTGCGCGCCTTGCCATCGGTCGCATGGAGGGTGAACTGGAAACGCGGAGCGGTCATGATCGTCGCGCGCTAGCGGCACGGGGAAATGCTGTCATCCCGAATCACGCGAAAGCGGGCTGGCTGCCGAACAGCAACCAGCCCGCAGAACCCGTTCGGTTCGGTTCGGTCAGATCAGAACCTGAGACCCACGCCGACAGTGCCGCGCAAGGTGTCGAACGCGATGGTATCGACATTGGCCCGCAGCACAAAGGCACTCACCGGGAATTCCACACCGGCCCCGACCATATAATCCCCGTCGGTGGTGTCGATGTTGAAGTCGTTCGGATCGAAATCGGGGACGCCGATGACGTTGCCGACATCGATGTCGACCCACTGGTAGCCGCCACGCGCATAGATCTTGGCACCCCCGCTGGTCCGCAGGCCGAGTCGGCCGGACACGCCGTATTCCGCATCAATCGGCCCGGTGCCGAAATGGGCATTGCCCTCAACCCCAGCGAACAGCGCCTCGCCGAGCGGGAAGTCCACCGCGACAAAGCCGCCAAAGATTTCGCCGCTGTCATCGACATCGAAGTCATCGAAATCGCCATCGTCCACATCGACTGACAGATCATGGAGACCGGCAGAGGCGCCGATGGTGATTTCGGCGCCGTCGTTCGACTGGGCCTGTGCCGCTGTCGGAAGCGCAAGGGCACCAAGGCCCGCAAGCGAGGTGAAAAGGATTTTACGCATTGCACAATTCCTGTGTTGTCTCCGGTGCAGGGGGTGCGCCGGTCGCCAAGCATCTAGGAATTCGAAGATTTCGCGCTAATGAACGCCCCGACCAGTGGTTGTTCAGAGCCGACCGACGGCCGTCCTTGACCGACCAGATGCAGGCAGGCCGACCGCCCGGAGTTACCCGTTCGGCCGGCCCATTGCTGTCAATCCGGTTCAGATGTCAGAAGCGCAAGCCCACGCCTGCAGTCGCCCGCAACGTGTCGAACCCGAGGGTGTCGAGATTACCGCGCAGGATAAAGTTACCGAGCGACGCCTCGGCGCCGACACCAACCAGATAATCGCCCCTGTTACGGTCGAAATCCCGGCCATTGCCATCGTCGAACAGATCGCCAAGATCTGGCCCGATCACATTGTCGAGGTCGACTTCGACCCACTGATAACCGCCGCGCACGTAGAACTTGGAACCTTCGGCGCTACGGAAGCCGAGCCGAGCCGAAGCGCCATATTCCTTGTCGACTGCGCCATTGCCAAAATGGCCGTTGCCTTCGACCCCGACAAAGGCGTTCTCGCCCATCGGAACGTCGAGCGCGACAAAGCCGCCATAGATGAATGCGTCGTCATCGATGTCGAGCTGGGCCCGCGTAGCGGTGTCGCTCCGGATTTCCAGGTCGTGGTAGCCGCCCGATGCACCGACAGTGATCTCGGCACCCTCGGCGATCTGCGCCTGTGCGGTCGCAGGAAGCGCGACCGCAGCCGCTCCGGCAATCGTGATGATGGCGATTTTTCTCATACGTTTCTATCCTGTGTTGGTCCAGTCGCAAGACTGCGACGGTCTTGCAAGCACCTAGAATCGCGGGCTTTCTTACGCATGAACGCTGCGACGAACCCTGCCTGGTAAGCGGCCAGTTAAGAGCAGGTTCGGCAGGACGAGGCAGGCGCGAGGCGGCCCGTCAGCGAATCATTCGCGCAGTCGCCATCCCGTGCGGAAGATCACTGCGATGACGATGACGCAGACCGCGAGAAAGCCCACAGTCATGCTCAGCGATACCGCAATCGGCACGTCGGAAACGCCGTAGAAGGTGAAGCGCAACCCGCTCACCAGAAAGGCGATGGGGTTGGCAAAGGCGATGGTGTCCCACGGCGCGGGCAGATCGCCGATCGCATAGAAGGTGCCGCCCAGAAAGGTCAGCGGGGTCAGGATCAGCAGCGGGATGATGCCGAGCTTTTCGAAACTGTCGGCCCAGATGCCGAGGATGAACCCGAACAGCGAGAAACTCGCCGCCACCAGCATGATGTAGAGCGCGGCGAACAGCGGATATTTGATCTGGAAATCAACGAAGAAGGTTGCCGTCAGCAGGATGATCGCGGCCAGAATCAACCCCTTGGTGGCCGCCGCGCCGACGAAGCCGATAAGCGTCTCGGCCACGCCGACGGGCGCCGACAGCAATTCGTAGATCGTGCCGGTGAAGCGCGGCATGTAGATGCCGAAGCTGGAATTGCTGGTGGTCTCGCCCAGCAGGGTCAGCATCAGCAGGCCGGGTATGATGAAGGCGCCGTAGGGCACGCCGCCGATCGGCTCCATCCTTGCGCCGATCACCGATCCGAACACCACGAAATAGAGCGAGGTGGTG
>DAIQNP010000128.1:0-7579 GCA_036788335.1 Erythrobacter sp. | reverse complement strand
TGTTGCACGGCGCGCAGGCGGTGATGATGTTCTCCCACGTGGTGCGCCCGCCCAAGCGGCGCGGGATCACGTGGTCGAAGGTCAGGTGATCGTGGCTGCCGCAATATTGGCACTGGAAACGGTCGCGCAGGAACACGTTGAAGCGGGTGAAGGCGGGAAATTCGCTCTGCTTCACATATTGGCGCAGCGCAATCACGCTCGGGATTTTCATGTCGAGGCTGGGGGAGTGCACTTCGCGGTCATAGCTCGCGACGATGTCCACCCGGTCGAGAAACACCGCCTTGATCGCGGTCTGCCACGGCCACAGGCTGAGCGGGTAATAGGACAGCGGGGTGTAATCGGCGTTGAGCACCAGCGCCGGACACGCCGACAGGTTGCGCGTCGGATCACCGTCAGCGCCGCGGAACTGGGCGGCTCTTTCGATCAGTTCGGCATTGAACACAGCTCGCGTTCCTCCCTGATTGACTGCATCCTGACCTGCCAAACCAAAGAGTCAAACCCGTGACAGGGTGGCTATCCACAAGGTTGGCCACAGGGACAAGATGTGGAAGGCCTGTGGATAGCGCAAGGACAAGGGCTGTGGCATGGGCGGGGAATGGACGATTCCGGTCCCGCCATCACCCGTTTTGCGCCCAGCCCCAATGGTCCGTTGCATCTTGGCCACGCGCTCAGCGCGATTGTGGCGCATGATTTGGCCCGGGCGAGCGGAGGGCGGTTCCTGCTGCGGATCGAGGATATTGATGGACCGCGTTCCCGCCCCGAACTCGGCGACGAATTCCGCCGCGATCTTCAATGGCTGGGGCTGGAATGGGACGAGGTACGCGCCCAATCGGCCCGGCTGGCAAGCTATGCCGCCGCTGCAGAGGCATTGAAGGCGCGCGGGTTGCTGTATCCTTGCACCTGCACCCGGACGCAGATCGAAGCGGCCGGAGCGCGCGAGGGCAGTCAGGGTCTGATTTATCCCGGCACCTGCAAGCGCCTTCCTCCCGATCCTGCGCGCCCGGCGGCGTGGCGGCTGGATGCGGCAGGGGCGCAGGCCGAGACCGGGCCGCTCGTATGGGAGGATGCGCTGGCCGGGGCGATTCCGGTTGACCTTGCTGACGTGGGCGACGTGGTGCTGGTGAGGAAGGACCTGCCTGCAAGCTACCACCTTGCAGTAACGCTCGACGATGCGGCGGATGGGGTGACGCTGGTGACGCGCGGGGCGGACCTGTTTGCCGCCAGCCATGTCCACCGCACCTTGCAGGCACTGCTGGGGCTGCCGGTCCCGCACTGGCATCACCACGCACTGCTGACCGACGCAACCGGGCAGAAACTCGCCAAGCGCCGCGGTTCGCCCGCACTGGCCGAGCGGCGGCGGGCGGGCGAGGATGGACGGATGCTTGCGGAGCAATTGCGGTTGCAGCATTTGCGGCTTGGAACATGACGGCAAAATAGCCATTACACACCCATGAACTATTTCCTCATCGCCATCCTGCTGGTTTTCATGGGCCTTGCACTGGTATCGCTGGTGCGCGGGATCATCGCATTCCTGCAAACCACCAAGATCGACCTCGAAACCGGCGAGGGCGAAACCGCGACCGACATGCAGCTTGCCCAGAACAAGGCGATGTTCGCGCGGATCAAGTATCAGGCGCTGGCCATCGTGGTCGTGGCGATTCTGCTCGCCGTGTCGCGTTAGAGCGGGGCGGAGGGGGCGATGGTCAAGCTGAACCGCATTTACACCCGCACCGGGGACGACGGCACAACGGGGCTGGTCGATGGCTCGCGCTGCACGAAATATTCGGCGCGGATTGCCGCGATGGGACTGGTCGATGAAGCCAACAGCGCCATCGGCCTGGCAATCTGCGCGCTGACGGACACGGCGCAGCGGGCGCTGCTGGTTCGGGTGCAGAACGACATGTTCGATCTTGGCGCGGATCTTGCCACACCGGCGGAAAATCACGATTTCACCCCATCGGAGATGGTGCTGCGGATCGTGCCGGCGCAAGCTGCATGGATCGAAGGCGAGATCGATGTGCTCAATGAACGGCTGGAGCCGCTGACAAGCTTTGTGCTCCCTGGCGGGAGCGAGGCGGCGGCCCGGGTCCATGTTGCCCGAGCGATCACCCGCGCGGCCGAACGGGCGATGGTCATGCTGGCCGCCGAAGTGCCGGTCAACCCGGCGGCGCTGGCCTATATCAACCGCCTGTCCGACCTGCTGTTCGTGCTCGCCCGCGTGGCGAACGACGATGGCCGCGCCGATGTGAAGTGGGTTCCCGGCGCCAATCGCTAGGCGCAAGACGATGCTGGTCAGCAGGCACCTTCCTCGCTAGGGCAGGGGCTTTGCTGCACTTGCGAAGGGAATTGCCATGCGCAATATCGCCATTATCGGAGCCGGTCAGATGGGGACCGGCATTGCCCAGACCATCGCCGCCCACGGATTGGCCGTGATGCTCGCCGATGTCGATTTGGCGCGGGCCGAGGCGGGCAAGATGGCGGTCGAAAAGGCGCTGGCCAAGCTGATGGGCCGCGGCAAGATCGAGGCGGGCGAAGCCGAAGCGCTGCTGGCGCGGATCACTCCGGTTGCCGATTACGCGCCGATGGCGGATGCCGACCTGATCATCGAAGCCGCGACCGAGCGCGAGGAAATCAAGAACGCGATCTTCGCCGAAGCGGGCAAGGTGCTGGCTGCCGATGCGATCCTCGCGTCCAACACCTCGTCGATCCCGATCACCCGGATGGCCAACCATTCGCCCGATCCGAAACGTTTCATCGGCCTCCACTTCTTCAATCCCGTCCCGGTGATGGGCCTGATCGAAGTCATCCCCGGCCTTGCCACCGCGCCCGCCACGACAGAGCGTGTGACTGCGTTCGCGAAAGGGTTGGGCAAGGAAGTGGTGCTGAGCCAGGACGAACCCGGCTTCGTCGTCAACCGCATCCTGCTGCCCATGATCAACGAGGCGGTGTTCGTGCTCGGGCAGGGCACAGCGGGGATCGAGGATATCGACAAGGGCTGCCGGCTGGGTCTCAATCACCCGATGGGGCCGCTGCAACTGGCCGATTTCGTCGGACTGGATACCTGCCTTGACATCATCAACGTGCTGTACCGGACCACCCGCGACAGCAAATACCGGCCCGCACCGCTGCTGGTGAAGTATGTCGAGGCCGGGTGGCTGGGCCGCAAGACCGGGCGCGGTTTCTACGATTATAGCGGCGAGGCTCCGGTCCCGACGCGGTAGGGCGCGCAAGTCTCGAACTCAGCTCATCGCGGCTCGATCCCATTGAGTCTTGCCCGGTTTTCGGCGGTTGGCGGGACTTATGCCCCGACCGGCGCGTCTGCCGCCCGCACTGTCGACAGGCCCGCAACGGTCACCGATTGCAGACGTTGGCGCAGGTGAAGGAGACGTTCCATGACCAAACGCAGCAATCGCACCACCGGCCAGCCCGACCTCGCCCCTGAATTGCATAATGACGAACAGGACGACGCACGCTCGCAGGCACAGCAAGTGGCGACCGATGCGCAGGACGAAGCCAGCAGTGCGCCGGGCGGCACCGAAAGCCGCAAGCCCGCATCGCCGGGTGTCGACAATGTCGCAGGGACTGAAAGCGATCTGATCGACGAAATGCGCCGCATGGAAGACAGCGGAATGATCGACAACTCGGCCTTTGCGGGCGAACCCAACCACGATGACGAGGCGGGGACATACGGCGGCGAGACCACTGATGGCGAAGGCGACGACTACATCATCGCCGATGGCGAAGCGCTATCCGAGGAAGAAGAGTAAAGCGGGCCTCAAGCGCGGCCGTTGAGGCTGCGCTTGAGCTCGTAAAGCAGGTCGAGTGCATCGCGCGGCGACAGCGCGTCGAGATCGGCATCGCGCAATCGCTCGGACAGCCGTTGTTCCGCCGTCGGCTCACGCGGGGCTGCGGCGGCGGCCGCTGCGGCGAACAGCGGCAAGTCGCCGAGGCCCGCAGCAATCCCGCCGGTCTCGCTGCGCGCCGCCTCCAGCTTCGCCAGCACTGCCTTGGCCCGGTCAACCACGGACGCAGGAACCCCGGCCAGCCGCGCCACCGCCAGGCCGTAGGAGCGATCCGCCGGACCTTCAGCCAACTCATGCAGCAACACCAGATCGCCCTGCCATTCACGCGCGCGGACATGATGGAGCGACAGCGCCTCGCAACTTGCCGCCAGTCGGGCGAGTTCGTGATAATGGGTCGCGAACAGGCAGCGGCAACGGATGGTCGAATGCACGGCCTCGGCCACCGCCCAGGCCAGCGCCAGACCGTCATAGGTCGATGTGCCGCGACCGACCTCATCGAGGATCACGAAGCTGCGCGGCGTGGCCTGCGCAAGGATCGCAGCAGTCTCGACCATCTCGACCATGAAGGTCGACCGGCCCCGCGCCAGATTGTCCGACGCACCGACGCGGCTGAATAGGCGGTCGACCATTCCCACCTCAGCGGCCCGTGCCGGGACGAAGCATCCAGCCTGCGCCAGCAGCACGATCAGCGCATTCTGCCGCAGAAAGGTCGATTTGCCCCCCATGTTCGGCCCGCCGATCAACCACAGCCGATCGTCGGTTCCCAGCACGCAATCATTCGCAATGAAGCGCTCACCAGTCTTGGCCAACGCTGCCTCGACCACCGGGTGACGCCCGCCGGTGATGGCGAGACCCGTTTCGTCGGTGATCGCCGGGCGGCACCAGTCGCCCTCGGCCGCTCGCTCGGCATTGCCGGCGGCGACATCGATCCGGGCAAGAGCGGCAGCTGTGGCGGCGATGGCTTCCCGGACCGCGACGACCTCGCCCACCAATTCTTCGAAATGCGCTTCTTCCGCCGCCAGCGCATGGCCGCCCGATTCGGCAATGCGTGCGGCTTCCTCGTGCAGGGACAGCGAATTGAACCGCACCGCATCCTTCATCGTCTGGCGATGAGTGAAGCCGCTGTCCGGCGCCATCAGCCTGTCGGCATGGCGCGCAGGCACCTCGATGAAATAGCCGAGCACGCCATTGTGCCGGATCTTGAGCGCCGCGATCCCGGTCTCCTCGCGGTAGCGTGTCTCCATCGCGGCAATCGCGCGGCGCGAATTGCCCGACATGGCGCGCAGCGCGTCCAGCCCTGCGTCGTAGCCATCGGCGATGAAGCCGCCGCTGCCGCGCTCGGTCGGCGGGGAGGGCACCAGCGCACGGTCAAGCAGGTCGGTCAGCGCCCCATGCCCCGCCAACTGCACCAGCACGTCTTCGAGCAGCGGCGGACGATCAGGCATGGCGGCGAGCGCGTGGTGCAGCCGGTTCGCCTCGCCCAGCCCGTCGCGCAACTGGCCGAGATCGCGCGGGGAACCGCGTCCTGCCACAACCCGGCCCAGCGCGCGGCCGATATCGGGCAGCCGTCGCAGCGTGTCGCGCAAAGCAGCCCGTTCGATCGGGCGGTCGCGCCAGTACTGCACCAGCGCCAGCCGCCCTTCGATGGCAGCGCGGTCAATCAGCGGGGCGGCGAGATCCTCGGCCAGCATCCGCGCGCCTGCGCCGGTGACGCAGCGATCGACCGCGCCGATCAGGCTGCCCGCACGACCGCCCTGCGCTGATTCGAGAATTTCGAGGCTGGTGCGGGTCGCTGCATCCAACGCCATGCCGGTCTCGCCCGCGCACAGCACTGGAGGCAGCAGCAGCGGCAAGCGTCCGCGTCCGACATGGTCGAGATAGGCGATTAAGCCTCCGGCTGCCGCCAGCATCGCCCGGCTGAAATCGCCATAGGCATCGAGAGTCGCCAACCCATGCAGTGCCCGCAGCCGTTCTGCCCCGGCATCGCTGGCGAAGGTGTTGCGCGGGCGCGGAATCGCGTCTTCCGGGCAGCCAGCGGTTCCGGGCGACCAGTCTTCCGGCACCACCACCTCGCTCGGTCCCAGCCGCGCCAGCGCCGCGCCCAGCGCATCGGAGGCGCATTGCTCCAGCTTCATCGCCCCGGTCGAGACATCGCAGGCGGCGATGCCGATCGTCCCGCGTAACTCCGCCAGCGCCACCAGCACATTGGCGCGGCGCGGTTCCAGCAGCGCTTCCTCGGTCAGCGTGCCCGCGGTCACCAACCGGACGATGGCGCGGCCGACCAGCACTTTCGACGACGGCGTGCCTTCGCGTTTCGCTCGGGCCTTGGCCTCGTCGGGCGTTTCGATCTGTTCGGCAATCGCTACCCGGCACCCGGCGCGGATCAGGCGGGCGAGGTAGCTTTCCGCTGCATGCACCGGCACCCCGCACATCGGGATCGGCTCGCCCCGATGCTCGCCGCGCGTGGTCAGCGCGATGTCGAGGATGCGGGCAGCGGTGCGCGCGTCCTCGAAGAACAGCTCGAAGAAATCGCCCATCCGGTAGAACAGCAGTGCATCGCCCGCCTCTTCGCGCAGGGCGAGATACTGCGCCATCATCGGAGTCGGTTTCGGATCGTGCAGCGCCATCACCCCCGCCTAATCCCCCCCGCGCCGATTCGGAATGACCGACGCTACGGCTTTCCCCGACGCTGCGGCATTTCCGCCCTATCGCGGTGGGCATGTCCCCGCTAAGCGGGGCGCCTACCGGCAATCGCAGGCGAAGGGATCGAGCATCATGGCGGACGAGAACAAGGGCGGTTTCACCACACGTGAGGCACTGTTCTACCACGAGACGATCCGTCCCGGTAAGCTGGAGATCGTCGCAACCAAGCCGATGACTTCGCAGCGCGATCTCAGCCTCGCCTATTCGCCCGGCGTTGCCGCCCCGGTCGAAGCGATCGCCGCCGATCCCTCGCTTGCCGCACGTTACACGGCCAAGGCCAATCTGGTTGCCGTGATCTCCAATGGTACCGCTATCTTGGGGCTCGGCAATCTCGGCGCGCTGGCGTCGAAGCCGGTGATGGAAGGCAAGGCGGTGCTGTTCAAGCGCTTTGCCGATGTCGATTCGATCGACATCGAACTCGACACCGAAGACCCCGAAGCCTTCATCAATGCGGTCGCGCTGATGGAGCCGACCTTTGGCGGCATCAACCTTGAAGACATCAAGGCACCCGAATGCTTCATCATCGAGGCCGCGCTGCGCGAGCGGATGAAAATCCCGGTGATGCACGACGACCAGCACGGCACCGCGATCATCACGGCGGCCGGCCTGCTCAACGCCTGCCACCTGACCGGGCGCGACATCCGCGACGTCAAGGTGGTGGTCAATGGTGCGGGCGCAGCGGCGATTGCCTGCACCGCGCTGATCAAGGCGATGGGCGTGCGCCACGAAAACGTCATCCTGTGCGACCGCACCGGCCCGATCACGCCGGGCCGCGATGGCATGGACCAGTGGAAGAGCGCCCACGCGGTCGCCACCACCGCCACGAGCCTTGAAGAGGCGCTGGTGGGTGCGGATATCTTCCTCGGCCTGTCGGCGGCGGGCGCTCTGAAGCCCGACTGGATCAGGCGCATGGCCGACAAGCCGATCATCTTCGCGATGGCCAACCCCGTGCCCGAGATCATGCCCGACGAAGCCAAGGCCGTCCGTCCCGATGCGATCATTGCCACCGGGCGCAGCGATTTTCCCAATCAGGTCAACAATGTCCTGGGCTTCCCCTTCATCTTCCGCGGCGC
>DAIQNP010000127.1:0-7638 GCA_036788335.1 Erythrobacter sp. | reverse complement strand
TGCCCTGATCCTTGTCGATGCAGACAACCTCGTGTCCGAAATCGGCAAAGCAGGCGCCCGATACGAGCCCGACATAGCCCGATCCAACCATTGCAATCTTCATTACGCTTGCGTCCTTTGTCCGTCGCGACCGGGCCCGCATCCGAAAGGCCCGTCAAAGCTAATGCGGTCGTTCGCCCGCGAACACCTCGATCGGCCCGCCGTCGACCGAACAGGCCTGAAGGATCTTGCGCTGATCGCCCTCAAGCACCAGCGCGGTAAGCACACCGGAACGGAAAGCGCCAGTGTCTATTCCGATCCGGTTGCCGCAATCCATCACCCGGTCGAAGATGGTGTGCCCATGCACCACCACCTTCTCCAACGGGCCTTCGTGGCTGAGGAACCGGTCGCGAATCCACAGCAGGTCCGAACGTTTCTGTTCGGCCAGTGGCTGGGCCGGGTCGACACCGGCGTGGACGAAGCAGTAATCGCCCGCGATGATCATGGCTTCGAAGCTGGCGATGTAGTCACGCTCGTTGTCGGGCACGAGCCGGGGCAGCAGCGCGAACATTGCGTCGACATCCAGCGCGCCGAACTGCTTCTTGCTCAGGCCGTAGGACATGATCGTCTCGCGCCCGCCATGCTTGACGAAGTGGCGCAGGGCTTCGGGTTTTTCGAACGCGGCGAGGAACATCTCCTCGTGATTGCCTGCCAGCACCCGGACATTGCGCTGTTGCTGCCAGGCGCGGGTACGGGCCAGCACCCCGGCGCTGTCCGGTCCGCGGTCAACCAGATCGCCGAGCAGCACGACCCGCGATTCGGCAGGGCGCGCGGCCGCATCGTCCTGCTCGATAGCCGCGATCAGCGCTTCGTAGAGGTCGAGCCGTCCGTGAATGTCGCCGACCACGTAATAGCGCGTCCCGGTCGGCACCGCGGGAAGGCGCGGTGCGGGCGGGGGACGAAACAGAGTGAGCAGGCGGTCGAACATTGCGAGGGCGAAATCCAGCTCCAGTGGTGGGCAACCCGGCCAAAAGGGGAAACGCGCCGAGGCGGTCGATCCTTCGGCCCGGTTCGCGCGCCCGCCTTAGTCAGACTTGCCTGGAACGGCAACAAGGCTGAAGCGGCCGGAATGTTCCCGGGCCACGCCTCGTCGCAGACCTGGCACCGTCAATCGAGCGAGAAGCTGACGGTCGTGACGACGCGTACTTTCTTGTACGGACTGTCGGCCATGCCCCAGCCGCTCGCATCGCCATCACGCGCTTCAATCGTGAAGTAACCCTGCGTCGCGTCCCTGATCTTGCCCACCCGCGATCCGGAATCCTCGGCAAATTGCTGCGCCGATGCGCGGGCATCTCTGGTCGCTTCGGCCACCATGTCGGGTTTGATGTCGTTCAGCTTGGTAAAGGCATAGGCCATGCCTGAGCCTTCTTCGAGAAACACGCCGCGCCCGACCAGATCGAACTGGCGCGCGACCGCCTGCTGCGCGCGGGCGATATCGGTGGTTCGCAGGGCGAGCCGCTGGCGGACGGTGAAGGTGGTCAGCCCGTCATTGGTGAAGCTCGACACATTGGCGCCGGTCGGTTGCAGTGTATCGGCCGGAAATCCCAGCTCCTTGAAGAAGGCCTCGATCGCCGCAGTGTCCCGCCGCACCTTGCTCTGCGCCTCAGCAAGGTCGGTGGAGGAGGCGGAATAGGCGATCGTCCAGGTGGCCAGATCGGCGGTCACGTCGCGCTCGGCCAGGCCGCGCACGGTCACCGCGCGTTCGGCATCCTTGGCCCGCAGCAACCCGTCGCCGAGCAGATATCCGCCCGCGATCAGGCCGATTGCGAGGATCCCGGAGGACACGAACCAGCGCAGGCTGGCAGGCTCGCGCCAGACACTGCTGGCCGCATTCGCCGGTTGCACATCGTCACTGCTCATCGCATGGTCCCCCTACTTGGTCTCTGCGATGAGCTGTGCAGCATCGTCGATGAACCGTTTTTGAATGGGAATGAATAATGGTGAAATACCTTCACTCCATGATCCGCGTCACTGATCCCGACGCGAATGTCGCTTTCTTCAAGCTGATCGGGCTGGAAGAAGTGCGCCGTTTCGATGTCGAGGCCGGGCGCTTCACGCTGATCTTTCTGGCAGCGCCGGGACAGGAAGGCGTGGCCGAGGTCGAACTGACCTATAACTGGCCGGCAGAAGATGGCACTCCCCCCGAGGACTACGGCGGCGGTCGCAATTTCGGCCACCTCGCCTACCGGGTCGCCGACATTTACGAAACCTGTCAGCGCCTCGCCGACGCGGGACACATCATTCACCGCCCTCCGCGCGATGGGCACATGGCCTTCGTCAAATCGCCCGACGGGATTTCGGTCGAGTTGTTGCAGGACGGCTATCTCGAACCGGCCGAACCGTGGGTCAGCATGGCCAACACCGGCAGCTGGTAAGCGCCCTGCCGCCCGGGCCTGTTGCAAGGCCTTAAAAGGCAATATAGATTAGGATCGTGAATGGGGAGGGGCGCAGCCTTGTCCGTCGGCGGTCTGGACGTTTGGCAGTGGTTGGCATTGTTCCAGCATGAACTGCTGGTATTTGCCGCGGTGTTCTTCCTGATCGGCGCGATCGACGATCTGGCGGTCGATCTGCTGTGGCTGTGGCTGCGGATCACGGGCCGGGTCAGCACCCCGCGGGCCGACCGGCAGGCGCTCGGGTCGCGCGAACTGCATGGCCCTGCAGCAGTCTTCATTCCCGCCTGGAACGAGACGGCGGTGATCGGCGACACGGTTGCGCATCTTCTGGGCAGCTGGCCGCAGGGCGCGCTGCGGCTCTATATCGGGTGCTATCGCAACGATCCGGCGACACTGGCGGCGGCCATGACTGCTGCGCGCGGCGATCCGCGTCTGCGGCTGGTCATTCACGACCGCGACGGGCCGAGCACCAAGGCGGACTGCCTCAACCGGCTGTTTGCGGCGATGCTGGCCGACGAACGGCGCAGCGGGCGGCGGTTCGCGATGACGGTGTTCCACGATGCCGAGGACATGGTCGATCCGGCCGCGCTCGGCCTGCTGGACGATACCATCGCGACCGGCGCGGATTTTGCGCAGCTGCCGGTCGAACCGCTGCCGGTGCGCCGCGGCGGGTGGTTGTCTTGCGCTCTGGGCAGCCATTACTGCGAGGAATTCGCCGAGGCGCATGGCAAGGGGATGGTGGTGCGCGATGCGCTGGGGGTGGGCCTGCCCGGCGCCGGGGTGGGCTGCGCCCTTTCGCGTCGCGCGCTCGACTGGCTGTGCGTTCCGGAAGGCACCAGCCTCCCGTTCCCGCCGGATTCGCTGACCGAGGATTACGAGCTGGGCCTGACGGTGTCGGCGCTGGGCGGGACCAGCAAGTTCGTGCGGATGCGCGGCACGGACGGCCGGCTGATCGCGACGCGGGCTTTCTTTCCCGCCCGGTTCGATTCCGTGGTGCGCCAGAAAAGCCGCTGGGTTCACGGCATTGCGTTGCAAGGCTGGGACCGGGTCGGCTGGTCGGGCGGCCTGCGCGAACGGTGGATGCGGGCGCGCGATCGGCGCGGGCCCTTGACGGCGCTGGTTCTGATGGTCGGCTACGGTCTGGTGGTGCTGACCGGGATTGGCGGGATCGCGGTGATGCTGGGCCTGACGCAGCCGGTGCCGCTGTCGCCGATGCTCGAAGTCCTGCTGTTCCTCAATCTGGCCGCGCTGCTGTGGCGCGGCGCTGCGCGCTTTGCGTTTGCTGCGCGAAATTACGGCGTGGCCGAGGGCTTGCGCGCGCTGGCGCGCCTGCCGCTGGCCAATGTGATCGCAATCATCGCCGGACGCCGGGCGGTGACGGCCTATGTGCGCACGCTGCTGGGCCACGGCGTGCGCTGGGACAAGACCGAGCACTTCGTCCATCCGACCCGGCTGGGCCTGGCCGAGGCCGGAGTGCGGTGAGCACGGTAGCGCCCTACAGGCGGCGGGGCGGGCCGCTGGCCATGATCGGATTGCTGCTGGCGGCCTGGATCGGCGGACGTGTGATGCTGTGGGAGAGCCCGCTCGCGTTGCCGGGCGGGGTGTTGAGCCAGGCAATTCCGGCCTTGGCCGCTGAAGGCACAGGGCAGCCCGCGCACGCCAATTTTCCCGCACAGGCCGGTGCCGTTGTGCAGCCTGCATTCGGGCGCCCGGCGGTGGGCGCTGCGCAGGCAAGGCGCGGTGCTGCGGGTACAGGCGGGGGCATTGTCGCGAATCTGGGCAGCCGGATCGGCGCGCGGCTCGATCCTGTCGCGGCGCTGGGTCACCAGCTGCTGTGGCACGCCGCGATGGGCGATCCGCTGATCGATCCCCAAGGCGCGGGCGACGGGCAAATCCGCACCGGGTTCGGCTCGCCTCCAGTCACGGCGCCGTTCCTGCCCGGCAGGCGTTCGGATGTTCGGGGGGGAGCGACCGGACCGAACGCCGGAAAGGAGCGCTGGTCGCTCGATGCCTGGGCGTTCTGGCGCGCGGGATCGAACGCCGCGCCGATCTCGCAGGGGCGCGTGCCGGTTTATGGGGCAAGCCAGGTGGGCGGTGTGCTGCAATACCGGTTTGCACCCGTCGCCCCGATCGATCCGCGCCTTTACGCCCGCGCCTATCGCGCTGTGGTGCGGCGCGGCGAGAGCGAGCTGGCGTTGGGCGCGTCGCTGCGTCCGTTGCCGCGTCTGCCGGTGCGTGTCGCCGCCGAACTCCGCCTGACCGACGGCGCGTTCCGGACCGAAGCGCGACCGGCGGCCTATGCCATGACCGAATTGCCGCCGCAGCGCCTGCCGCTGGGTCTGCAGCTTGAAACCTATGCCCAGGGCGGCTGGGTCGGCGGAACGGGCGCGACCCCCTTCGCCGACGCGCAGGGTACCCTCACGCGCGAACTCGACAGGCTTGGTGCAGCCACCGACAATGCCCTGCGGCTGAGCGTCGGCGCGGGCGCGTGGGGCGGCGCGCAGCAGGGCGCGGCGCGGGTCGATGTCGGCCCGACGATGCGGCTCGATCTGACGCTGGGCGAGGTACCGGCGCGGCTGTCGGTCGACTGGCGGGAACGGGTGGGCGGCAATGCCGGTCCGGAATCGGGCGTCGCTGCAACACTTTCGACCTCTTTCTGATTTGCGGGTGAACCCGGGCCAAGCTGCCTTTCATCGCCATCACCAGTCGGCTAATCGCTGGAGCATGGATGTGTACCTGCCCATCGCGAATCTATCGGTGAACGGCCTTTTCATCGTGCTGCTGGGCGGGCTGACCGGCATTCTTTCGGGCCTGTTCGGGGTGGGCGGCGGGTTTCTGACCACGCCGTTGCTGATCTTCTACGGCATCCCGCCGACGGTCGCTGCTGCCTCGGCCGCCACCCAGGTCACCGGGGCGAGCGTGTCGGGCGTGCTCGCCCATTCGCGCCGCAACGGGGTCGATTACCGGATGGGCGCGGTGATGGTCGGCGGCGGCGTGATCGGCGCACTGCTGGGCGCGCTGTTGTTCAGCCTGCTGCAATCGCTCGGCCAGATCGACGTGGTGATCAACATTCTCTACGTCCTGATGCTGGGGTCGATCGGCCTGCTGATGCTGCGCGAAGCGGTGACCGCGCTGCGGCCCGGACCGTCCGGATCGGCCGGGATGCCGGTGCGCAAGCGTCGCCATCATCCGCTGGTGGCGAGCTTGCCCTATCGCTGGCGGTTCTACCGTTCGGGGCTGTATATCTCGCCGCTCGCCCCGCTGATCCTGGGGACGCTGGTGGGTATCCTGACGATGCTGATGGGGGTGGGCGGCGGTTTCTTGCTGGTGCCTGCGATGCTCTACATCCTCGGCATGGGCGGCAATGTCGTGGTGGGCACGTCGCTGTTCCAGATCCTGTTCGTGACGATGGTCACCACCATGACCCATGCGCTGACGACCAAGGCGGTCGATATCGTGCTGGCCGGGCTGTTGCTGCTGGGATCGGTGATCGGCGCGCAGTTCGGCACGCAGATCGCGCTGAAGGCGCGGCCCGAACTGCTGCGGCTAGCGCTGGCGGCGCTGGTGCTGCTGATCGCCTTGCGGATGCTCTACGGTCTCGGGGTGCAGCCGGACGAGATCTACACGGTGAGCCCGCTGTGAGGCGGGCGGCGCGGGCCGGGCTGGTGCTGCTGGCAGGCCTGATGCTTACCGCCCAGCGCGAACCGGTGCTGGTGCCTGAAGTGAGCCAGTCGCGGATCGAGGTGCGCCAGGGCTTCACCGGGGCGGACCTGCTGCTGTACGGGGCGGTGATCGCCCCGCCGGGAGAGCGGCAAGACTACGATATCGTGGTGGTGGTCAAGGGCCCGACCGAGCCGATCCGGATGCGCGAGAAGGAACGCCTCGCCGGAATCTGGATGAACGCGGAAGCGAGCGATTTCCGCTCCGCCCCGGCCTTCTTCGCCGTCGCCTCCTCGCGCCCGGTCAACGAGATCGTCGATGAACGCACGGCGGCGATCTTCGAACTCGGCACCGATTTCATCCAGCTCAGCCCCAGCGGCCTGATCCAGCCCGAGGAACAGGACCGGTTCGCGCGCGGGCTGGTGAACCTGCGCGAACGGCAGGGGCTGTTCCAGCAGAACCCGCAAGGCGTGCGGATCAGCGAGAAGGTGCTCTATCAGGCGCGCATCGTGCTGCCCTCCAACGTCACCACCGGACGCTACACCGCCGAAACCTTCGCGATCGCGCGTGGCCGGGTGCTGGCCAGCGCCACCGCGCCGATCGAAGTGGTCAAGGTCGGTTTGGAAGGCACGGTCGTGGTGGCCGCCCAGCGCTATTCGCTGTTCTACGGGCTGGGCGCAATCGCGCTGTCGCTGGTGATGGGCTGGCTGGCCGGACGGCTTTTCTCTCGCGGGTGATTCTGCGCACTTGCCGCTGCGAAACTCGGAGCATTGACCCGATTTTAACTTTGCTCCCCTTATCTCCGCGACAGGTCCGAATGATGGATTTGGGGAACAAGCGGTCATGTCCGATCACGGCAGGCAGAATTTCGAACGGTTCACCGGGCCGACCCTGAACAGCGGCGATGACGAACCGTTCGCCGCTGACAGTGCGCGCCCGGACAATGCCCGCTTGCCGATCGGCGTGGTGCTGGAAATCTCCGGCTCGGGCTCGCAGATTGCCTTCGACCTGCAACGAATCAACGAATGCATGGCCGATTCCGACCCCTCGGTGGGGCTGGCCGGGCAGGTCGGCAGCCAGATCAAGATCCGCGTCGGCGATGCCTGGCTGCTTGCCAACGTGCGTGACCAGCGCAAGGACCGCCGCGCCGAAGGCGGGATCATCGCCCATATCGATTTCCTTGGCGAAGGGTCGGAAGAAAAGCTGACCGGCCGCATCCACGGCTTCCGGCGCGGGGTGACGCGTTATCCGGTGCCGGGCGCGATGTGCTATCCGGCGACCACCAAGGATCTCGAACAGATCTACGCCAGCGATGGCCGCGCCAGCATCACCATCGGCAAGGTGTTTCCCACCCGCGACATCCGCGCCGGGCTCTATATCGACGCGATGCTGGGCAAGCACTTTGCGCTGCTCGGATCGACCGGGACCGGCAAATCGACCAGCGCCGCGCTGATCCTGCACCGCATCTGCGAAGCCGCGCCCAAGGGTCACATCGTGATGATCGATCCCCACGGCGAATATTCCGCCGCGTTTCGCCAGACCGGCC
>DAIQNP010000126.1:0-7640 GCA_036788335.1 Erythrobacter sp. | reverse complement strand
GCCTTCGTTCAATCGTTCGACATAGGCGATCAGGCCGAGCGGATCGGGGAAGTCGTCCTGATGGAAGGTCACCAGCGTCCCGCGCGCGCCGACATCGATCTTGGCGATGTTGGCGGCGATGGCCTGGCTTTTGATCTCGATCAGGCGGACGAGGTTGCGGGTCGGCTGCGGCAGGTCGCCGAAGCGGTCGATCATTTCGGCGGCGAGGCTTTCGATTTCCTGCTGACCTTCGGCCTGGTTGAGGCGGCGGTAGAGCGCCATCCGGACCGCAAGATCGGGGACGTACTCCTCTGGGATCATGATCGGGGCATCGACCGTGATCTGGGGACTGACCTTGTCGCGCGCCGGCTCCAGACCCATTTCGCCGGCCTTGGCCGCCAGGATCGCTTCCTCCAGCATGGCCTGATAGAGTTCAAAGCCGACTTCGCGGATATGGCCCGACTGTTCGTCGCCGAGCAGGTTGCCCGCGCCGCGAATGTCGAGATCGTGGCTGGCCAGCTGGAAGCCTGCGCCAAGGCTGTCGAGATCGCCCAGCACCTTCAGCCGTTTCTGCGCGATTTCCGACAGCGACACGCCCGCTTCGTGGGTCAGGTAGGCATAGGCGCGCAGCTTGGCCCGCCCGACGCGGCCGCGCAGCTGGTACAGCTGGGCGAGGCCAAAGCGGTCGGCGCGGTGGATGATGATGGTGTTGGCGCTAGGAATGTCGAGCCCGCTTTCGACGATGGTCGTCGACAGCAGAACGTCGTATTTGCGATCATAGAACGCGCCCATCCGTTCCTCGACCTCGGTCGGGGACATCTGGCCGTGAGCGGTGACGGGCTTGATCTCGGGCACGTGTTCGCGCAGCCATTCCTCCACATCCGCCATGTCGGAAATGCGCGGCACGACGATGAAGCTTTGCCCGCCGCGGTGATGTTCGCGCAGCAGCGCCTCGCGCATCACCATGTCGTCCCACTCCATCACGTAGGTGCGCACCGCCAGCCGGTCGACCGGCGGGGTCTGGATGGTGCTGAGTTCGCGCAGGCCGCTCATCGCCATCTGCAACGTGCGCGGGATCGGGGTGGCGGTGAGGGTCAGGACGTGCACGTCGGCGCGCAGTTGCTTGAGCTTTTCCTTGTGGGTGACGCCGAAGCGCTGTTCCTCGTCGACGATCACCAGGCCGAGGTTCTTGAACCGGGTGGTCTTGGACAGGATCGCATGGGTGCCGATGACGAGGTCGATCTGGCCGCTTTCCAGCCCTTCGCGGGTTTCGGCCGCTTCCTTGGGCGTGACCAGCCGCGACAATCGACCGACCTGCAAGGGGAAGCCCGCAAACCGCTCGGCGAAGTTCTGGTAATGCTGGCGGGCGAGCAGGGTGGTCGGCGCGACGATGGCGACCTGTTGCCCGGCCATTGCGGCGACGAAGGCAGCGCGCAGCGCGACTTCGGTCTTGCCGAAGCCGACATCGCCGCACACCAGCCGGTCCATCGGGCGCCCGCTTTCCAGATCGCCGAGCACGTCCTCGATCGCGCGTTCCTGATCTTCGGTCTCGGCCCAGGGGAAGCGGTCGACGAATGGCCCGAGGCTGGCTTCTTCGCTCGCCAGCACCGGGGCCTGTTTGAGCGCGCGGGCGGCAGCGACCTGCATCAGCTCGCCTGCAATAGCGGTGATGCGTTCCTTGAGCTTGGCCCGGCGGCGCTGCCATCCCTCGCCGCCCAGCCGATCCAGCGCGACCGCCTGTTCAGATGAGCCATAGCGGCTGAGGACGTCGATATTCTCGACCGGGATAAACAGCTTGTCCCCGCCCGCATATTCCAGCGCGACGCAATCATGCTTGCTTTTGCCGACCGGGATCGGTTCCAACCCCAGATAGCGCCCGATCCCGTGCTCGATATGGACCACGAGGTCGCCGGTGCCGAGCGCCTGCAATTCGGCGAGGAAAGCGTCGGCGTCCTTGCGTTTTTTCTTGCGCCGCACCAGCCGGTCACCGAGCACGTCCTGTTCGGTCAGCAGTTCGAAATCGTCGTTGGCAAAGCCGGTTTCGAGCGGCAGGACCAGGGCTGCAACCTTGCCCTTGGCGGCCAGCCCCAAGGCTTGCTGCCAGCTTTCCGCCAGCACGCTCGGCGCGCCCGCTTCGGCGAGGATCGAGGCGATCCGCTTTGCGCTGCCGGTGGAATAGGCGGCGAACAGCGGCTTGCGCTTGGACTTGGCGACCGCTTTCAGATGCGCGGCGGCGGCTTCGTAGACATTCTCCCCGCGCCCGCGTTCCGGCGCAAAGTCGCGGCCCGAACGGAAGCCGAAATCGAGCGTGGCGGTGCCCCGGTCGCTGGCGTCGCTGACAAACCCGGTGGCGCGGTGCGCGGGCGCAGCGGCGAGCGCGGCGTCGAATTCCGCCTTCGTGAGGTAGAGCGCATCGGGCGCCAGCGGGCGGTAGCTGCCCGCCCGTTCGCCTGCGATCCGTCCGCGCTGGGTGTGGTAATCGGCGATATCGGTCAGCCGTTCCTCCGCCGCACCGAGCGCGCCCTGGTCGATCACCATCACGTCGTTTGTGCCGAGATGGTCGAACAGAGTCGCCAGCCTGTCTTCGAACAGCGGCAGCCAATGCTCCATCCCCGCCAGCCTGCGCCCTTCGGACACGGCTTCATAAAGCGGGTCCTGCGTTGCATTGGCCCCGAACAGCTCGCGGTAACGGCTGCGGAAGCGCTTGATGCTGTCCTCGTCCAGCAGCGCCTCGCAGGCGGGGAGCAGCAGGTGTTCGTCGATCCGTTCGATGGTGAGCTGGGTGGTGGGATCGAACAGGCGCAAGGATTCCAGCTCGTCGCCGAAGAAATCGAGCCGCAGCCCGGCCTCAAGGCTGGAGGGGAAGATGTCGACGATCGACCCGCGCACCGCAAACTCGCCGTGGTCGATCACCGTGTCGGTGCGCGCATAGCCCTGCCGTGTCAGCAGCGCGGCCAGGCTATCGTGCCTGATGCTGGTCCCGACCTTGAAGCTGCGCACGCTTTCGCGGATGCGGAACGGGGTCAGCACCCGTTGCAATGCGGCGTTGACCGTGGTGACCAGCAATTGCGAGCCCGCGCCGGGCTGCTGCAACTTGTGGAGCGAGGCAAGGCGCTGGGCGCTGACCGAGAGCGCGGGGCTGGCGCGGTCATAGGGCAGGCAGTCCCAGGCGGGAAATTCCAGCACCTCGATCTCGGGCGCGAAGAACCGCGCCGCTTCGGCGGCCGAACGCATCGCGGCCTCGTCCGGCGCGATGAACACCGCGCGCTGTCTGGCTGCACGGGCAAGATCGGACAGCACCAGCGGAAGCGAGCCGCGCGGGAGCGATGACAGGGTCAGCGGGGTGCTGGCCGCAAGGATGCGGGAGAGATCGGGCATGATGTGTCCAGTCAAACGGCAGGCGCAGCGCCGGTTCCCGCAAGGTTCGTCGCGGTGCGGCGGTTAGCGCGGAATATCGACGTAATCGAGCTTTTGCATCGCGGTCAGCTGCGCGGTAGCGAGATGTTCGGGCGCTGGAACCGCGCCGAGCGCCCAGGCCATCACGTCGACATCGTCCTCGTCGAGCAGCGCTTCGAACCATGCCAGCTCCGCCTCGCCCCAGCTTTCGTGGTAGCGATCGAAGAAGCCGCCGATCATGTAATCGGCCTCACGCGTGCCGCGGTGCCAGGCGCGGAACCTGGCGCGGGCCAGTCGTTCGTCGAGGGTGCGGTGTTCGAAGGTGGGCATATCCGGCATGGGCTGCGCGGTAAGGCACTCGCCTCGCCTTCGCAAGCGGCTATAGCGCAAGGTGTCATGCGTCCCGAGGTCCTCAATCCGCTGTTCGCCGAGAGCGAGACGATCGAAGGGATCGGTCCGAAGCTGCGCAAGCCGCTCGAAAGGCTCGGGCTCGGGCGGGTGCGCGATCTCGCCTATCACCTGCCCGACCGCTTCGTCACCCGCCGCGCGCTGGCCGATCTCGACGAGGGGGCGGAGGGCGAGCAGGTGATCATCGCGCTCACCCCGGTGGAACACCGCAGCCCCCGCGCGGGCAGTCGCGGGCCGTACCGGGTGCTGGCGCAGGACGCGAAGGGCAATGTCTGCGCGCTGACGTGGTTCGGCAAGGCGGCCTATTCGGCGCGCAAACTGCTGCCCGTGGGCGAGCGCCGCTGGATCGCCGGACGGCTCGACCGCTATGGCGACATGCTCCAGATCGTCCATCCCG
This sequence comes from Erythrobacter sp., assembly GCA_036788335.1. GTDB lineage: Bacteria > Pseudomonadota > Alphaproteobacteria > Sphingomonadales > Sphingomonadaceae > Erythrobacter. The sequence goes on along the minus strand of DAIQNP010000126.1, from coordinate 3,460 downwards.
ATCATGTCGAGGCAGAAGGCGCGGCGCATCTCGGGCGCTTGTCCGAGCCGGTCTATCGCCTGTCCGACGGCCTTACGCAGCCGCGCGTCGCCGGGTTGATCGACCATGCGCTGACCCGCCTGCCCGAACTGCCCGAATGGATCGAGCCAAGCCAACTGAGCACCGCAAGCTGGCCCGCGTGGCGCGACGCGCTGCATCTGGCGCACAAGGGCGAGCACGCGGGCGCGCGCGATCGGCTGGCCTATGACGAGCTGCTCGCCAACAGCCTCGCGCTGTTGCTGGTCAAGGCGGAAGGGCGGCGGCGCAAGGGGCAGGCGCTGGCGGGGGACGGGCGGCTGCGGGCCAAGCTGCAACTGCCCTTCGCCATGACCGGCGCGCAGGTGCGATCGATCGCCGAGATCGAAGGCGACATGGCGCAGGAAGCGCCGATGCTGCGCCTGCTGCAAGGCGATGTCGGCGCAGGGAAAACCGTGGTCGCGCTCAATGCGATGCTGGTCGCGGTCGAGGCGGGCAAGCAGGCAGCACTGCTCGCGCCGACCGAAATCCTCGCCCGCCAGCATTTCGAAACCTTGCGCACAATGGCGGGGCCGACCGGGGCGGAAGTCGCGCTGCTGACCGGGCGGGCCAAGGGCAGGGAACGCGAAAGCATCCTGATGGGCCTGCTCGATGGCTCGATCGACATCATCATCGGCACCCATTCGCTGTTCCAGGATACCGTGTCCTATCGCGATCTGGGGCTGGTGGTGATCGACGAGCAGCACCGCTTCGGGGTCGCGCAAAGGCTGGCGCTGGCGGCCAAGGGCCGCCGCGCGCCGCATACCCTCGCCATGACCGCGACTCCGATCCCGCGCTCGCTGACACTGGCGCAATATGGCGAGATGGATGTCAGCCGCCTCGACGAACTGCCCCCCGGACGGCAGGCGATCGATACGCGGGTTGTCCCGCTTGACCGGATCGAGGACGTGGTCGCCGGGGTCGAACGCCACTTGGCCAGCGGACAACAGGCCTATTGGGTGTGCCCGATGGTGCGCGAGATCGACGGCCCGCCCGACATGGCCGAGATCGCCGCCGCCGAGGCCCGCTATGCCGCGCTGAAGGAGCGGTTCGGAGACGCCGCCGTCATGGTCCACGGCCAGCTTGCGCCCGAGATCAAGGACGCGGCGATGGAGCGTTTCGCTAGCGGGCAGGCGCGGTTGCTGGTGGCGACCACGGTGATCGAGGTCGGGGTCGATGTGCCCGCCGCCACGCTGATGGTAATCGAACAGGCCGAACGCTTCGGGCTCGCACAATTGCACCAGTTGCGCGGGCGGGTGGGGCGGGGCGCCGAGAAATCGACCTGCCTGCTGCTGCGTTCGGGCCAGCTATCCGAGACAGGCCGCGCTCGGCTGGCGCTGATGCGCGAGACGCAGGACGGCTTCCGCATCGCCGAGGAGGATCTGGCCCTGCGCGGCGGCGGCGAACTGCTCGGCACGCGGCAGTCGGGCGAGGTCGGTTTTCGCATCGCCGATCTGGAACAGGTGCAGCGTCTGCTCCCTGCCGCCCACGCCGATGCCCGGCTGCTGATGGACCGCGACGGCGGTCTCACCAGCGCGCGGGGGGAGGCGGCGCGGATCCTGCTCTACCTGTTCGAGCGCGACTGGGGCGTGCAATTGCTGCGCGGCGGGTGAGGGCGCGCGCGATGCTACGCGGCCGCGTCGCACCCTTCGCGCAACAGCTGCGCGACCAGCGCGTCGACGCCCGTTTCGATGACTGACCATGCTGCGGCAAAGTCGCTCTCGTTCCCGTGGTACGGATCGGCGATATTGCGGTCACCCGCCGTGTCCAGCGCATCGAGCAACAGCATCGTCTGCGCAGTCCCGTCCCGCGGGGCGCGCGCCTTGATCCCTTGCAGATTGGCGCTATCCAAGGCGATGACATGCGTGAACCGGTAGAAATCGTCACGATCGATCTGCCGCGCGTGCAGGTGATCGATCAAGATGCCGTTGTCCCGCGCCGTGGCGATCGCCCGCGGATCGGGAGGGCTGCCAATATGGTAATCGGCGGTCCCGGCGGAATCGACGGTGCAGGCAAGACCGGCCCGCTCCGCGGCAGCACGAAACGCGCCCTCGGCCATCGGCGAGCGGCAGATATTGCCAAGACACACGAACAAGACCGCTGGCTTGTGATCCTTCCCACTCTGCATGGGCGGAGAAATAGATCAATTGTTTCAATATGTCCAATACAGATCGCCCACACACCGGAGGTAACCCATGCGCCGCTTGCACCTGACCGCCACGCTTATGCTGACCGCGCTGGCCCCCGCGCCGCTGCTGGCCGGGCCGGTCGAGGATTACGAGGCGCTGCGCGAGGATGTGTGGCAGGCCACGCTGGATAGCTCGCCCCTGCTTGCCACCAGTGTTGGTGACCGACGCGGTGACGGGAAACTGGGCGACCAATCGCTCGCCGAATATGACCGCTCGGTGGCGGAGGCGCGGGCCTATCTTGCCCGGCTCGACGCGATCAACGCAGACGCGCTGCCGACGCCCCTGAAGGTCGACCGGGCGGTGCTGCGCAGCGGGCTGGTCGACCAGATCGAGGCGGCGCGGCACGATCACGACCGCTATGTGCTGTTCACCAATCGCGGCGGCTGGTTCCTGTACATCGCCGCGCTGCCCGATCGCTCGCCGTTCTTCACGCTGGCCGATTACGAAAGCTATGTCGCCCGGCTGGAGACCTATGGCCGGTACAATGCCGATGGCATCGCCCGCAGCCGCGAGGCGGTGGCGCGCGGGCTGACCCAGCCGTGCGAGCCGATGGAGGGGCTGGCCGATCGGGTCGCCACGCTGATCGAGGACGATCCGCGCCAGACCGTATTTTGGCAACCCTTCGCCCGCCGTCCCGACGCGATCGGCGCGGCGGAGTGGCAGACGCTCGAAACCCGCGCGGCGCGGGCGCTGGAGGGCACGGTCATGCCGGCGCTGCACAATTTCATGGCCTTCTACACCGGCGAATACGAACCCGAATGCCGCACCGGTCTGCCGGGGATTGCCGAGACGCCGGGCGGGGCGGAATATTACGCCAACCGGGTCAGGAGCTACACCACGACCGACCTGACCCCGGACGAGGTCCACAACCTCGGCCTCTCCGAAGTCGCTCGCATCCGGGCCGAGATGGCGATCGCGCAGATCCCCGAGGAGGCGGGTGGTCCCGCGACCGGCGTGGTCGTCGCGATCGAGGTGACGTTCCCCGCACCGATCCCCCTCGGCTCGTCCGGTCTGGGCCTGATGGGTGTGCTCGGCCTGTTCGCCATGCACTACGGCCGCAACGAACAGCCGTGGGCCGACGACGCGACGCCGGCCTTGGCCTGGCTCCAGGCAACGGGCGGTGAGCCGACGCGCCTCTCCAGCGGCGGGCAGCACTTCTGGACGCCGCAGATCGACCGCTGGGTGATCCGCAAGGCCATCGGCATCCTCGCCGAGCG
>DAIQNP010000125.1:4209-7658 GCA_036788335.1 Erythrobacter sp. | reverse complement strand
TTACGGGCGGGGCCATCGAGCGCCGGGGTGGACGTGATATGGGGTGTTCTCCTGTGGTGGCTTCGTATCAGCGCGCTCCTTAATCCGAAACGCGGCCGAGCGCTAGGTGGAGTCTTGCGCCGGTTCATGGCGAGAGCAGGGACCGGTCGTTTCCCTCTGCCCAGCACTGCTGAGAGTCAGGCGGGCAGATCCCTCCACTTTGGAGGTAAATCTCTAGCTTTCCGTGACTTTCGCGCTTCCGCAATCAAACCAGACTGATATCTTAGTAAAAAATATCTGCGATAGGGGGCAAACAGTTAGGTGAAAAAAGTATCGTATCGCGATGGGGGCTACGTGCAATTGGAAGAGGTACTCAAGCGAATCGAGGGGACGATGTCCTCTATCGAGCTGCGTGAGCTGGCAGAGAGTATTTTAAGGCTGGCAGATTCAATCGATCAAGATTGGGATCCCAATCAGGTCCGATCCAATTTCCCTATCTTTAGCTATGCTGCAAAAATTGAAAAAAATGCCATCGCCTTGTCTCTTGAGGCAACAAAGGAAGAAGCGAGGTCAAAGCTGCGGGAAGAAGCAATCGGAATAGATCTTGTCAGTGTTCCTGCGTGGAATATTTTACTCGAACTTTTCAAACAATTTTCTGGGGGAGCGAAAGTTTCTACAAAATCAATCCAGATAACTGCGCGTTGCCCTGAGACTACGGCTCTGAGAATCATCGATAGACTGGAAGAAAAAGGTCTTGTTGGACGCTCGCAATGCGACTCTGATAGACGGGTAACCTTTGTCAGTCTCACCCGAGCCGGTGTCACGAAGGTAGGATCCGTGCTTGAACGGATCGCTTAATAACTTCAGACTTGCCATAGCCCGAAATGCGCTATTCGGCCCTGCGCCGTAAGCAGAGCTTCAATTCTGTGAGCTGGTTGAAGTGCGGCAAGTATCTCGGGCGCGCCTGCGTCCATTCCGCCGGTCAATGTGCCGAATGCAGGCAGGATCATCCGCTCGGCCCCGCTACCCCCATGCGCCAGCACTGCACAGGGGCGGGCGATGTGGCGATTCCTGACATTCACCCGCAGCTTGGGATGATAGTGGCCCGAAATTTCTGGCGCGGTCTCTCCGGCGCGGGCTTGGTGGCGTAGCTTGACCCCGCCCATTTCCAGTTCGGGCAGAATCGTCCCGCCGAATCCGCGCGGCAGTTCCTTGTCATGGTTGCCGGTGATCCACACCCAATCGAGCGCGCGGGTCAGTGCCTCCAGCATCCCGGTGCAATACGGATCGAGCCTGAGCGCGCCCGCGTCATCGTGGAAATTGTCCCCCAGCGTGATTACTCGCCGTGCCCCGGTGATCCGCACCGCGTCCGCCAGCCGTTCCAGCGTATCGCGGCTGTCATAGGGGGGGAGCATCTGCCCGGTCTGCGCGAACCAGCTGGCCTTTTCCAGATGCAGGTCCGCCACCAGCAGCGCGCCTTCGGCCGGCCAGTACAGCGCCCGCCCCTGCCCGAGCAACAATTCGTGTCCAGCAAAGGGGAAGGGGGCGAACATAGCGCGAACCATTACCCTCTCTGGCTCATGGGAGCGCTCTTCACAACCGCAAATTTCCGTTCGGCCTGAGCTTGTCGAAGGCCTGTTCTTTCTTCTATCCCGCATCTACCGGAAACAAGGATGGCCCTTCGACAAGCTCAGGGCGAACGAGAAGGGTGGGGTAGCAATGGATTGGTCCGACAAGACAGCCGAGGCGCGTACATGGTTCGAGAGCCTGCGCGACCAGATCTGCACGGAGTTCGAAGCAATCGAGCGCGAGGCGGGATCGGACGCCGCCTTCCAATACACTCCCTGGAACCGCGAAGAGGAAGGCAATCCTGATCCCGGCGGCGGGGTGCAGGGATTGATGAAAGGCAAGGTTTTCGAAAAGGTCGGCGTGAACGTCTCGACCGTGCGCGGCAGCTTTGCCAAGGAATTTGCAGGCTCCATCAACGGCGCAAGCGCGGACGCGCCCGGCTTTGTCGCTACCGGCATCAGCCTTGTGGCGCACATGACCAATCCGCACGTGCCGGCGGTGCATATGAACACCCGGTTCCTCAACACCACCAAGGCGTGGTTCGGCGGCGGGGCGGACCTCAACCCGCCGATCCCTTACGCGCAGGACACGGCGGAGTTTCACGCCGCAATGCAGGCCGCCTGCGATCCGCACGGGGCGGACTATTACGAACGCTTTGCCAAATGGGCGGAGGAATATTTCTACATCCCCCACCGGCAGGTCGGACGCGGGGTCGGCGGGATTTTTGCTGACCATCTCGAATGTGCGGACGAGGCTGGCTGGGAAGCCAAATTTGCCTTTATTCAGGACATTGGCAAGCAATTCCTTGAAGCCTTCCCCGCGATCGTGCGGCGGCGGATGAACACGCCCTTCGACACCTCCGACGAGGCGCAAATGTTCGAATACCGGGGCCGCTATGCCGAATTCAATCTGGTCTATGACCGGGGCACGATCTTCGGCCTGAAGACCGGCGGCAATATCGACGCGATCTTGATGAGCCTGCCGCCCAGAGCCACCTGGTCGTAACGCGCGGCGCGAGGTGGCGGCGCGCGGCCCGCCGCCTGTGCGTAAGCGCCGCTGCGATTGCCGGTGGTTGCCTGCCATGCTATCTCCGGCGCGTCTTGAAGGGGGTGCCGCGTGATCATTGTCTCGGATCAGCAGATGGAAGCCTTCGAGGCGGCCTATGCCGCCGGGTTCCCGCGCCGTTTCCATGAATGGTGGTGCGCGCATATCGCGCCAGCCACACCCGCGCAGACGACCGAGCGGCTGGTCTTCGCCTACAGCGACGAATTCCAGATGGTCGGCGTGCGTGAGGAGGAGGACCAGTTCCTGTTTCTCTACGCCCGCGCGCTGATGCCAGACATGGGCGACATGGCCTATCTCGCCGCGATGGACGCGGTCTTCCTGCGCGCGCCGCTTGCCCAGCGCATCGCCGCGATTGCCGACATCGCCAAGCGGGGCGGCCAGCATGGCTAGCGTTGCAGTCCAGCAATGCTCGCAGGCCTGCCGCGACATCTGCGCCGAGATCGCCAAGGTCGCGCGGCTGACCGACGAGGGCCGCATTGCCGAGGCCATGTACAAGCCGCCAGGCGAGCGCAGTGTCCCCGGCTTTGAGGAAGTTACCGATCCTGCCGAGCTCGCAAGGCTCGACCTGACGCCCGAAGATCTGACCCCGTCCGACAGCGGCTTTCGCGCCGGCGTGTTCAGACGGGCAGGCACCAGTGATTACGTGGTCGGGTTCAAGGGCACCGAGAGCATGGAGGACTGGCTCAATAATGGTGGGCAGGCCGTGCGAGGCACCTCGGACTATTACCGCCGCGCCCAGAGCATCGGCCGCGATGTCGGGTCGGTCGCGGGAACGGGCGGCGTGGGCAATGTGAAATTCGTCGGCCATTCGCTAGGTGGGGGTCTTGCGAGCGCCG
>DAIQNP010000125.1:0-4199 GCA_036788335.1 Erythrobacter sp. | reverse complement strand
CGCCGCCGCGCACACGAGCGGCCTTCCGGCTACCACCTTCAATTCAGCCGGGCTCCATGGCTTCAATCGCAGCTGGTTCAACCCGCCGCCGATCGATGCGGTGCGGGTCGATGGCGAGATACTTACCGCCCTGCAAGGTGCCGTGCCTTTTCTCGCTCCGGATGCGGTCGGCACGCCCTATCGCCTGCGTCCGCCATCCGGGGTAGGCTCGGCGTGGCAACAGGCCGATCTGGGCTGGCTGGATGCGCTTATTCCCATCCGCGGCGCCTATCGCTATACCAAGGCAGCAATCAAACGCGCGCTCGATCTGCATGGCATGAGCAGGGTCAATCAATCCCTCGCCGAGCGTGCCACGGAGCTGCAACAGCAGGCCGCCGCTCAAGGGTGCGCATGTTGAGGATGCTGCTGTTTGTGGCGGCCGGATTATTGGGGAGTTGCAGTGTGGCGACCAAGAGCGATTCGCTGATTGAGGCCGTGATGATCGCCGATCCGGCCGAAGTGGAGCGCCTGATCGCTGCTGGCGCACCGCTCGAACAGGCGAACCACAAGGCAGAGACCCCTCTGATCATTGCGGCCAAGACCGATCAGTTCCGCATTGCCGAGACCCTGCTCGATGCCGGTGCCAATCCCTTTGCCGTCTCGCAGTTCGGCTGGACGGTGGGTTATGCCGCCCAGACCAGCCGCCTTGTGCGCGGACCCGAGTATGAGGCCAAGGCGCGGGTCGAGGCGCAGCTGGAGGCGCGCGGCTATCCGGTGCCCGGCCCGGACAAGCCCGAGATCAAGCAGCTGGTCGCCGAAGGCAAATGGCCCCCTGCGGGGTGGCGCACGCCCCGCTAGAGGAGCGGCCTTTTCCGCAAACATCCCGCTTGCCGGGCTGCGCGCGCGCCCCCATATTCATGTTAATGCTCCGCCAATACGAACTCGTCGAGAAGGTCCTCGATTACGACCCCACCGCCGACGAGGCGATGCTCAACCGTGCCTATGTCTATACCGTGCAGAAACACGGGAGCCAGAAGCGCGCCAGCGGCGATCCCTATTTCAGCCACCCGGTCGAAGTCGCCGGGCTGATGACCGATCTGAAGCTGGACGTGGCGACCATCATCACCGCGCTGCTGCACGACACGGTCGAGGACACGCTCGCGACGATCGAGGATATCGAACTGCATTTCGGCCCCGAGGTCGCGCGGCTGGTGGACGGGGTCACCAAGCTCTCCAAGATCGAGGCCATGCCCGAGAACGAGCGCGCGGCGGAAAACTTGCGCAAGTTCCTGCTCGCCATGTCGGAGGATATCCGCGTGCTGCTGGTCAAGCTTGCCGACCGGCTGCACAACATGCGCACGCTGCATTTCATCAAGTCGCCGGAGAAACGCCAGCGGATCGCGCGCGAGACGATGGATATCTACGCCCCGCTCGCGGAACGGGTCGGCATGTACGAATACATGCGCGAAATGCAGGCGCTGGCCTTCCGCGAGTTGGAGCCCGAGGGCTATGCGACGATCAGCAACCGGCTCGAACAATTGCGCAATCAGGACGGCGGCCAGGTCGATGCGATCGCGCTGAAGGTCAAGCAGCGGCTGGCCGAAGCGGGCCTCAAGGTCGAAGTGTCGGGCCGCGAGAAGCACCCGTTCTCGATCTGGCTCAAGATGTCGGAACGCCATGTCAGCTTCGAACAGGTGACCGATATCATGGCCTTCCGAGTGCTGACCGACAGCGAAGGCGACTGCTACCGCGCGCTGGGCGTGCTGCACACCACCTGGCAGTTTCTGCCGGGTCGGTTCAAGGACTATATCTCGACGCCGAAATCCAACGGCTACCGCAGCTTGCACACTTCGCTGATGTACGAAAATTCGATGCGGGTCGAAGTGCAGATCCGCACGCGCGAAATGCATCGCCGCAACGAATTCGGCCTGGCGGCGCACTGGGCTTACAAGCAGGGCGACCGACCCGATGGCGAAGTGGGCTGGCTGCGCGACCTGATCGAGATCGTCGATGCCAGCAACGATGCCGAGGAGCTGCTCGAACACACGCGTCTGGCGATCTATAAGGACCGGATCTTCGCCTTCACGCCCAAGGGTTCGCTGTTCCAGCTCCCCAAAGGGGCGACGACGGTCGATTTCGCTTTTGCGGTCCACACCAACCTGGGCCTTGCGACGGTCGGCGCCAAGATCAACGGGCGGCACATGCCGCTGCGCACGCCGCTGTCCAATGGCGACGTGGTCGAGATCATCAAGAACCCGCATGCTGCGCCGCAGTTGTCGTGGCTGGGCTTTGTTGTCACCGGCAAGGCCCGCGCGGCCATTCGCCGGGCGGTGCGCCTCAAGGAACGCGACGAGGTTGCCGCGATCGGCTCCAAGCTGTTCGACGAAATCGCCGCCCGCGTCCCCGCCCGCATCGGCAAGAAGGCGATCCGGGCAGCGATCGAGCGGTTCGGGATGGATGAGCCGGATGACCTGATGTTTGCGATCGGCGCAGCCAAGCTTACCGACCGAGAGGTAATGGAGGCGCTGGTTCCCGGCTGCACCGCCGACCTCAGCGAGGAAGAGGACTGGTCGCGGCGCGAACGGGCGATCTCGATCCGCGGGCTGACCCCGGGCGTGGCATTTGAACTGGCCACCTGCTGCCATCCGGTGCCGGGTGACCGCATCGTCGGCATCCGCCGCCGCGGCGACACGGTGCTGGTCCATGCGATCGACTGTCTGGAACTCGCCAGCGGGGTCGACAATGACTGGATCGACCTAGCGTGGGGCAATCGTTCGGTCGGTGCGGTCGGGCAACTGTCGGTGACGATCTACGACCGGCTCGGCACGCTGGCGGAAATGGCTGGCATCTTCGCGCAGAACAAGGCCAATGTGACCACGCTGATGCAGGCCCAGATCGATCCCCCCTTCGTAACCTACGACATCGAGATCGAGGTGCAGGACGTCGGCCACCTCAACCGCATCCTGTCGGCTCTGCGCGCCAGCGACGCGATCGCTCAGGCGGAGCGGTGCTGAAGTCATGATCGTCGGACTCGATCATGTCCAGCTGGCGATCCCGGCCGGGGGCGAGGGCCGGGCGCGGGGTTTCTATGGAGGTTTGTTGGGCATGGTTGAGGTGCCCAAACCGGTCAGCCTGTCACCCAGCGGGTGCTGGTTCGCAAGCGGCGGCGTGAGCATTCACATCGGGGTCGATCCCGATTTCCGCCCTGCGACCAAGGCCCATCCTGCGCTGTTGGTCGACGACCTCGATACCTTGCGCGAGACGCTCGTGACAGCGGGATGCGAGACGCATGACGACAAGCCGATTGCAGGCGTTCGGCGGTTCTTCACCGCCGACCCGTTCGGCAACCGGATCGAGTTGATCCAGAAGTAGCGACTCGGGTTGTTTGCCTCACCGCCAGGCCAGCAGCAGCACCACCAGCACCACCGAATAGACCGCAATCCCGCCGGCAATAGCGAGCGGGTTGAACGCCGGGGCCAGCGTCGCCTGCGCCATCTGGCCGAGCTGGCCCAGCAGTTGCGGCCAAGTGTAGGCAACGAAATCGCCCTGGCTCATCACCGCCACCAGCCGCTTGTTCTCGTCCACGATCGGCAGGCGGCGAAAGCGTTCGTTGCTCATCACCTGCAACCAGCCGAGCACGTCGTCATCCTCGCGTGCCATGCGGATATCGGTGGTCATCACTGCACTGACCGGGGTGGTGCGCGGATCACGGCTCTCGCCGATCACACGGCGGAAGATGTCACGTTCGGTCATCACGCCCAGGATGCAGTTGTCGGAATCGGTGATGAAGATCGACCCGAAGTTCTTCTCCGCCATCTGCGTCACGGCGTCGAACACGGTCGTGTCGGGCGGGCAGGTAAGCGGCCTGGCCTTGCTGCGGAATTCCTTGCGATCACCGATTTTCATGGATGGTCCTCCCCTTGGAGTCATGATGCCTTAATGGAAAACGCGCAGCAAGGGACTGGGTTCCGTTAGGGAAGGTCAGCCTGCATCCGCTACCCGCCGCACCGGCACGCGGATATTGCAGATGTCCGCGCCGCCGGCGGGGACGATGAAGAACGGATCGCGGCGGTTGGCGATGGCTTCGGCGTAGGTCGCGAAGGTTTCGCTCTCGGTCGAGAGGTATTCGAAGGCGGGTTGTTGGTTCGTCGGCAAGTCATTGATGACCCGCACCGACAGGATCGGCGTGCGCTTGGCGCTTTCCTCGGCGGTGTAGAACC
>DAIQNP010000124.1:4423-7762 GCA_036788335.1 Erythrobacter sp. | reverse complement strand
CGCTGGCGGCGCGGGGCGATGTGGTGGTGGTGACGGTCAACCACCGGCTGAACGCGCTGGGTTATCTTTACCTGCCCGATCGCTTCCCCGACAGCGGCAATGCCGGGCAGCTTGATCTGATTTGCGCGCTGGAATGGGTGCAGCGGAACATCGCGGCGTTTGGCGGCGATCCGGACAATGTGACGCTGTTCGGCCAATCGGGGGGCGGGGCGAAGATCGCCACGCTGATGGCGATGCCCGCTGCTGCCGGAATGTTCCACAAGGCAATCACCATGAGCGGGCAGCAAGTCACCGCTTCCGGGCCGATCAATGCTGCCAAGCGCGCTGATGCGGTTCTGGCGGCTCTGGGCGCGGGCGTTGATCCGGCCAGCGTTCCGGTCGCAGCGTTGCTGGCCGCGCTTGATACGGAAGACCCGGTGCTGGGCGGGCGGATCTATATGGGGCCGGTGCTGGATATGCGCAGCCTGCCGCGCCACCCGTTCTGGCCCGATGCCCCGCCGCAATCGGCGCAGATCCCGCTGCTGCTGGGCAATACCGTGGCCGAGACGCGGGCGTCCTATCCGGCCGATTGCCGGGTGCTGGGCGGGCTGAACTTCGATAATCTCGCCGCCCGGATCGTGACGGAAATGAAGGTCGACATCGCGCCCGATTGGGTGGTGGCGCAGTTCCGCGAACGCTACCCCGATGCCAGCGCGCTCGATCTGTTCCACCGCATCGTCACCGCCGCGCGCAGCTGGCGCGGGCAGGTCGAGGAGGCCGAGGTGCGGGCGCGGGATGGGCGGGCCAACACCTTCGTCTATCAGCTCGATTTCGAGCACGCGGCGCACACCGACGATATTGGTCTGGCGTTCGGCACCGTGCCGGGTGCGACCCCCGCGCAGGCAGCGATGAGCGTAAGCGTAATGGACGCCTTCGTCCGATTTGCCCGCAGCGGCGATCCCGGCTGGCCCGCCTATGATCTTGCTCACCGAGCGACGATGGTATTCGATAAGGAAAGCCGGGTGGTCGGTAATCCGCGCGCATGGGAGCGCGAATTGTTTGCCCGCGTGCCTTACGTGCAGCCCGGCACCTGAACCGGCGTTTTTGAATCAGGGTGGCGGCGGGTTGGGGTAGCTGACGATCAGATCGAGCGGTTTGTCCCCGACCTGCGCAATGCCCACCACCGCGCCGCGATAGAGATAGGCCGTCATGCCGGGTTGGAGCATGGCCCTGACACCGTCCGACACCACTTCGCCGCGTCCGGAAAGGACGTAATAGACCTCGTCATGGTCGATCGGGTGTTCGCCAATCGCCGCGCTCGGATGAAGCACGCGGCGGCGGAACTCCATCGCGCGCGGGGCCGGGACGGCATCGGAGATACGGAAAGCCGTGCTCATGCCGATCGCGCCGTGCGGTGGGGGTTCCTCGCGCCGGGTATCGGCCTCACGGATTACGACCATCGGCGGCGCGGCAGGAGGCGTTCCGGCAGCGTGCGACCCTGCACCGAGCAACAGCGCGGCCGCGGCCGGAACGATCATTGTCCGCCCGTACGCATTGCCCGGTCGCGCGGCGAAAGATGTTCCTGCGCTCCCGGCTTCTGGCCCGGATAAACGCCGGATTTCGGGGTCATGGTAGCCAGATTCCATTCCGATTGCACAAATGGTGCAGCGGTTGGGGCGATCACCGGATAGCCGCCGACCTCGCTTTCATCGTCGATAATCTCGCCCCGGCCTTCCGCGATGAAAAACAGCACTCTGATTTCCTCTGCGCCGCGATTCCACGGCCGGGCGCCTGCGGTGGCGAGCAGGGTGGTTTCCACTTCTTCGGTTGGCATGATGCGGTAACCGTCAAGGCTGGCGAGCGGCGCAGCGGTTTCGATCAGCCTGGCTTCGGTCAGGCCATAGCGCCCGAACATCGGCAGCGGATTGCCCATCCGGTCAACCGCGATGTTGTCGCGCCCGTAATAGGCCAGATCGCCAACCCCGCCCAGCATCAGAAAGGGCAGGCCCGGATCAGTATCATTGCCGCCGCGCATCATATTGCCCACCGCCGTGATTTCACCGGTGACGTGCGGCTGGCCCGCCCATTCCAGGTCCATCAGGTTGTAATGCACTGCGCGGGCTTTGGGATTGTAGATCAGGTTGTTGACCATCAGCACCTGTGCGCCGCCTTTCACCAGCGGGCTGCGTTCGACATTATGCGCCCAGATGTTGCGATCAAACACGATGCCGGTGGCATTGTCGTGGATCAGCGATCCCTTGGAATGTTCGCCTTTGGGGTGGGTCGAATCCGCCAGCCCCTCTGCCGCCAGGTTAAGACGGAAAACAATGTCCCGGCTCGTGCCGCTGCGCCAATCCTCGACCGTTTCGCCGGTGAAGCGCGGGCCGGAGGCCGACATATTCTCGTCCGTGGCCCACATCAGGGTGCAGTTTTCGATCACCACCCGCGCTGCGGCAACAGTGGACAGGGCGTCGGCTTCCCAGGCGCTGCGCTTGGCCTGACCATCGGCACCGCCAAGGATGCGCAGATGCTGCACCTTCACATCATTCGTCTTGATGTCGATCCCCCCCTTGATGAGGGTGATGCCCGGCGACGGCGCGGTTTGCCCTGCGATGGTGACGAAGGGATTGTTGATTTGCAGAACGGAGCGTTCAAGATCGATTACCTCGCCCACCTCGAACACGATGATACGCGGCCCCTTGCTCTTGATCGCTGCGGACAGACTGCCTGGCCCTTCCTTGGCCAAGGTTGTGACCTTGACGATCCGCCCACCTGCGCCGCCCTGCGTCGGGTCATCCGGGTGCGCAAACACCTGTTGCGGCAAGAACACACCAAACAGCACAAAGGCCGCGATAAAAGAAAAAAATCCGCGCATTTCCGTCACTCTCCCAAGTTCCGGTTACGTGCTTGACAGAATCCACAGGGCATCGCGATTCACAATGACACGGGTTACCAAAATCGGAGGGGGAGAGATTTCTGGAGCGCGTTCTTGGCTTTTTGGCCAGAATGGAAACCGGTGTCACTCTCCCATCAAGATAAACAGGGAGAAGGCGGCGTGTCACACATTACCCGGAAATTCCGTTTCAAGTCCGCGCTGCTTGTCGGCAGCGCAATGTTCCTGCCTTCTGTGGCCCAGGCGCAAGCGGACAATTCAGAAATTGCTGATGTCGATGTCACCGAAGGTCAGAACGAGATCATCGTATCGGGTTTCCGCGATTCGCTGTCGGCAGCGATCCAGACCAAGCGCAATTCCAACAATCAGGTCGATGTCATCGTTGCTGAGGACATTTCCAAGTTTCCCGACACCAACCTGGCAGAATCACTCCAGCGCGTTCCCGGCATTGCGATCCAGCGCGATGC
>DAIQNP010000124.1:0-4323 GCA_036788335.1 Erythrobacter sp. | reverse complement strand
ATCCGGGCTTTACCGTCGTCGCCTCGGCGCAGGTGCGTTACAATGACCTCAACGACGACGCCGGGCCGCGTCTGTCCGGCCTGCTCGGCTGGACCAATCAGGACGGCACCTTCGGCGCATCGGTTTCAGCCGCCTACAGCGAATATGTGACGCCGGCACTTGGCAACAACACCGTGCGCTGGACGCAGGGTGCGTTCCGCTCGGTCGGCGGCACGCCCTGCATCACCGACGGCGCTTATGTTCCCAGCCCGCAATGCGATGAAGTTGCGCTCGCCTTTCACCCGCGCATTCCGCGCTACGGCCTGATTGAACACAACCGCGAACGCCTCGGCCTGACGGGCGCGGTGCAGTGGGCGCCAAGCGAGAACACCAAGCTGTCGATTGATGGCCTCTATGCGACCTTCAACGAGACCCGCAACGAATTGTGGGGCGAGGTGTTGTTCCGCTCCAACGAGCGCGGGATTGACGTGGTCGATTACACTATCGACCAGAATAACAACCTGATCTCCGGCACCTTCAACAATGCCTGGGTCCGCACCGAAAACTTCCGCCGCGAACTCAATACCGAATTCTACCAGATTTCGGGCCGGTTGGAGCAGCGGATCAACGATCGCCTGAACTTCACCCTGCTGGCCGGCACGTCGAAGTCCGATGCCGACAGCCCGATCGAAACCACGCTTGTGTTCGACGATCGTGACTTCAACGGCTTCTCGTACGACTACACCAATATGTTCTCGCCGCGGATTACCTTCGGCGGGGCCGGGATCAGTGACCCGGCCCAGTTCCAATTGGCCGAATTCCGCGACCGGCCGACCAATGTTACGAACTCTTTCGAGACGATCTCCGGCAACCTCCAATGGGAAGCGACAGGTGGCATCGTCCTGGAAGTCGGCGCGCTGTATCGCAAGTTCACATTTGATACGGCCCAGTTCCAGCGTGACAGCAATTACTGTGCGGCTTTTGCCTGCGCGCCGGGACAGGTCGGCTTGCAGGCGACCGATGCGATTTCGGAAATCTTCAACCTCGGCAATGCTGGCCAGCCAGCCGGTACCACGACCTCGTGGTTGATCCCCAACCTCGAAGCAGGGGCTGCGGCTGTCGGGCTGTATGATCGTCCGGCGATCCTCAATCAGGGCTCCGATCGCGGTGTCACCGAAGAGGTGAAGGGCGCCTATGCGCAGGTCGATTGGAACACCGATATAGGCGGAATGAAGGTCACCGGGAACGCGGGCCTGCGCTATGTCCGCACCGATCAGTCTTCTACCGGGCGGATCGCCGGAACCGAAGTCGAGGTCGTGCGTGACTATGACGACTGGTTGCCGGCGGTGAACCTCAATGCCTTCATCACCGATGATCTGGTGCTGCGCGGCGCCTGGAGCAAGGTGATCACCCGTCCCGGCCTCGGCAACCTGACGCCGGGCGGTGCCATCGACCCGTTCAATTTCCGCATCACTTCGCGCAACCCGTTCCTGTCGCCGTTCCGGGCGGATGCCTTCGATGCCGCGCTGGAATGGTATTTTGCTCCCGGAGCGATTGCGTCGGTTGCCTTCTTTGCCAAGGACATCAAGAGTTTCCCAATCGCGAGCAGCTTTGACGGCACCTATGCTGACAGCCAGTTGCCGACCTCGCTTCTCGTTTCTGGAACACCGCTTCACGCCGCGATCGTCGGCGGCGAAAACCCAGCAGTTCCGATCGAATTCCGCACCCAGATCAATGGTGAAGGCGGCAATCTGAAGGGTGTGGAATTCCAGCTCAACCTGCCCTTCAGCGTGTTTGCCGAGGGTATCCTCAGCCGGTTCGGGGTGTTAGGCAACGTCACCCTCATTGACAGCGATGTGGATTATTCGCTGCTTGGGCCGGCGCCTGCGATCAACAGCAGTGGCAATCCCACCGGCGGGACGCCCGAGACCTTCACGCGCCCCTTGTTCGACCTTGCTAAGAAGTCGGCCAACGCAACGGTGTATTATGAGGACGCCAAGTTCTCGGCGCGCGCGTCGATTGCCTATCGTGACGACTTCATCGACGGCGTCAGCGCGACCCGCAATATCTTCGAAGGGTTCGGCCCCAGCTTCAATCTCGATGCGACCATCCGTTATCGCATCAACGATGCGGTGGAACTGGCGATCGAAGGCACCAACCTGACCGACAATTACCGCCAACGCTGGGTCAATGATCCCAGTCGGCGCAATTACGAGAACAACCACTTCGGCCGTGTCATCATGGTCGGCGCGCGTTTCTCGTTGTAAACAATAATGGCCCTGCCTGCCGTGCGGGTGGGCGGGGCTGCTTGCTTCCCATGATGATTGCCGGGGTATTCAATGATCGACCGCCGTTCTGTGATGGCTGGGTTGGGGATCACGGTGGCGGCCCCGGCACTGGCGGGGGTGGTCGCAGCAACCGGGGCGACTGCCGAGCCTGACGGCTGGATTGACCTGTGGCCCGGACTGCCGCCGGGCGCCCCCGGCATTCTGCCTGCCGAACAGATTGTCGAAAGATCCACCGATCCCGCCTTTCCCGACCGGATCATGCGGGCCATCGCCCGTCCGCGCATGGCGGTGTTCCGGCCCGCGCAGCCCAATGGTGCGGCGGTGCTGATCACGCCCGGTGGCGGTTACGCCCATGTCGTGATCGACAAGGAAGGCTTTGAAATGGCGCGCTGGCTGACCGCTCGTGGCTTTACCGCCTTCGTGCTGTTCTACCGCCTGCCGCACGACGGCTGGAGCGCCGGGCCGGATACACCGCTGTCCGATGCGCAGCGCGCCATGCGCCTGTTGCGTCATCGCCACGCCGAATTCGGGATTGACCCTGTGCGGATCGCCAGCATGGGCTTTTCTGCCGGAGGCCACGTCTGCGCCGATCTGGCCACCCGCTTTGCCGCGGCGACTTACGCCCCGGTCGATGCCGTTGATGCGCTGTCGGCCCGGCCCTTTGCCGCCGCGCCGATTTATCCTGTCATTTCCATGCGCGCCGATATTGCCCATCCCGGATCGCGCGAGCGACTGATCGGCGCGGCTCCCTCCGCTGTGTCTGAAATGGCGCATTCACCGGATCACAATGTTCCGGCAGATGCGCCACCTTGCTTCATCCTCCATGCCGAGGACGATGATGTCGTTCCGGTCGAAAACGCGCTTGCCATGCGTGCAGCGTTGAAAGCTCGCGGCATCGCGGTGGAAACGCACCTGTATGATCGCGGCGGGCACGGTTTCGGCTTGCGCCGCGCGGCGGGCAAGCCGGTGGCGGCGTTTCCCGACCAGTGGCTCGCCTGGGCGCGTGCGGTCGGGCTGGCATGAGCGCGGCGCGGCGCGATGTACTGGCAGGCCTGAGCGGGTTGGGTCTGAGCGGGTTGGGTCTGGGCGGGTTGGCGCGTGCGCTGCCGCTGTCGCTGGGCGGAGCAGCGACTGCTGTGGCTGCGGCCAGCACTGATGCTGACACCAGCGTGCCTGCTGCCGACTGGCCGCGCGGTTTCGACAATCAGCGGATTGCCGACCGGGGCAACGGTACGTTCCTCAACCCGGTGGTGTCCGGCGACCGCCCCGATCCGGCGATCCTGAAAGACGGGGAGGATTACTACCTCACCTTTTCGACCTTCGATGCGTATCCCGGCCTCACCATCTGGCATTCGCGCGATCTGGCGAACTGGCGCCCGCTGAAGGCGGCGCTGACCCGCAATATCGGGTCGGTCTGGGCGCCCAGCCTGCACAAGCATCGCGGGCGCTACCTGTTCTATATTCCGGTCAAGGCAGACCCGCAGAACGACATTTTCGTTTCCCAAGCCGATCACATCGAAGGGCCGTGGAGCGATCCTGTCGCGCTCGGCCTGGCCGCGCACATCGATCCCTGTCTGGCCGAGTCCGCAGAAGATGGCAGCGTATGGCTGTTCCTGTCGGGCGGCGACCGCGTCCGACTCACCGATGATGGGCTTGGCCTCTCAGGCAAAGTTGAACACGTCTATGATCCGTGGCGCTATCCGGCGGACTGGGTGGTGGAGGGCTTCTCGCCCGAGGGGCCGAAGATTCACCGCGTGGGCGGCTGGTACTACATGATCACCGCCGTGGGTGGCACCGCCGGGCCACCGACCGGGCACATGGTCATTGCGGCACGCGCGCGTTCGCTGCACGGGCCGTGGGAAGATCATCCCGACAATCCGCTGGTGCGCACCACCAGCATGGACGAAGCCTGGTGGTCGCGCGGCCACGCCTCGCTGGTCGAAGCGCCCGATGGCAGTTGGTGGTCGCTCTATCACGGCTATGAAAACGGGTTCTGGACGTTGGGGCGGCAATGCCTGCTCGATCCGGTGGAGTTCACCCCTGACGGATGGTTCCA
>DAIQNP010000123.1:0-7800 GCA_036788335.1 Erythrobacter sp. | reverse complement strand
TCGATCCGGTGATGGTCGAAATCCATCAGCATCAGCCCGCGCGGGAACAGCTGGTCGAGGATCGGGCCCCAGCCCTGCTCGGACGAGAAGATCTTGTCCTTGTTGAACAGCAAGAGCTCGTTCGCCTCGGCTCCGATCAGCGCGATCTGCCAGCCGCCGAAAGCGCGGTTCTTGTAGACCTTGCCGTATTGAGCAATGCGCCGCGCCACGAAGCCGTGGGGGTCGGCCAGCATCTTGAAGGTGTTGCCCACCACCGGCCAGCCGCCTTCGCCGGGAATATGCGCCAGGTCAGCCTCGGTCGGGTTGCCCTCGCTCCAATGCGAGAAGGCGGCTTCTGCCGTGGCGTGGGGATGAGCGGCAAGGGTGGCCATGACGGGGAGGCTCCGGAATCAGGTTCGAATTCGCAACTTACCTTAATGCAAGTTGCCGAACCGTCAAAGCCATCCTGCCAATTCGCGCCGCACGATCGCATCGATCATCGCAACGCCTGCGGGCGAGGTGTTGAGGCAATCGAGCACAGCATAGTCCTCGCCGCCTGCCTCGATGAACTCGTCGCGGCCTTCCAGCGCGAGTTCCTCCAGCGTCTCGACACAATCGGCGGCAAAGCCCGGCGCGGCGACGACCAGCCGTTTGGTGCCCTTTTCCCCTTCGGCGATCAGCGTCGTGTCGGTCGAGGGTTCAAGCCAGCGCGCCGGGCCGAAGCGCGACTGGAAAGTCGTCTCAAACCGCACGCCTGCGAATTCGGGCCGTTCGGCCAGCAATTCGCGCAGCAGGCGGGAGGTCTTGGAACAATGGCAGAAATAGGGATCGCCCTTTTCGAGCGTCCTCAGCGGCATTCCGTGGAAGCTCAGCAGCATCACCTCGGGCCGGAAGGATAGCGCCTGCACTTGCCGGGCCAGATCATCGGCCAGCGCGCCCAGATAGGCCGGGTCGTCGTGATAGGGCGGGACGAATCGCATCGCGGGTTGCCAGCGCATGTCGCCCAGCACACGGGCGACCTCGTCGAACACCGTCGCGGTGGTCGCGGCGCAATATTGCGGATACATCGGCGCGATCAGGATGCGGTCGCAGCCCTTGCCCATCAGCTCGGTGATGCGCTGCTCGATCGAGGGCTTGCCGTAGCGCATGGCCCATTCGACAATCACCCGGTCGCCATAGGTCCCGGCAATCGCTTCGGCCTGGCGCGCGGTGATGTCGGCCAGCGGAGACCCGCGATCCGTCCAGATCTTGGCATAGGCCCTGGCGCTTTTCTGCGGGCGGGTGTTCAGGATGATCCCGCGCAAGATCGGCTGCCAGGCGATTGGCGGAATTTCGATCACGCGGCGGTCCGACAGGAACTGCTTGAGGTAACGCCGCACCGAATCCGGGTCCGGACCGTCAGGCGTGCCCAGGTTGACCAGCAGCACGCCGATCAGACCGCTCGAAACAGGGGGGTGGTCGCCCGGAAGGCGCTGGGTCTGCCAGGTCATTGCGGCCCCAACGCGCAAGCGGCGTTTCGTTTCCGGCTGCCGCTTGCGGCCCGGACCGGGAGGAACTGGTTTGTCCGGGTCATATGCCGTCCGAAAGTAGGGGCAATCGTCTGAGCCGCAAGCCTGTAGCCGAAAACAGCGCATTGGCAATCGCTGGCGGGGCGACAACTGCGCCCAATTCGCCGGGGTCGGCAGGCGGGGCCTGGCTGGGCATGAATTCGATGGCCATGTCGGGGCAATCGGCAAGGCCCGGCACGCCCAGCGCCTCGTAAGAGGTCGTCTCGGGCACCCCGCCGCGCAGCCGCGGCGCTTCGCCCAGAGCAAGGCCGATGCCGAACACCAGCCCGCCCTCGATCTGCTGGAGCGCGATGTCGTGATTGACGATCCGGCCGATATCAACTGCCGCCGACAGGCGCGTGACCCGTACCCCGCCCTCGCCCTGCCGTGCGGTGGCGACGCAGGCGATGCGTGCAGCTTCCGGCCCTTCGCCGATCCGCGCGCAGGCAAGACCCTGCCCCGATTGCTCCATCCCGCCGTCCCATCCGGCCAATTGCGCCGCGCGCTGGAGGCAGGCCGCCAGCCGCACGTCTTCGCCCAGCATGGTGATCCGGAACGACAGCGGCTCGCGCCGATGCCGGGCGGCGACTTCATCGAGGAAGCACTCGATCGCGAAGGTGGTGATCCCCTGGGCATTGCCGCGCACCCGCCCGACCGGCAGGCCTATGTCGGCCGGGACATGCTCGATCACCACGCCTGGCACGGCATAGGGCGGCACCGCGCCCGCGCAGGCCAGCGGATCGGGCTGGCCCGCCGTTTCGCGGATCGCGGCGGCGGCGGTCAGGTTGCCGAACAGGCGCTGGCCGAATTCGCGCGCGGCCGGCGGGGTCGCGATCCGCACCCGCAGCCCGTCGATCGCGCCGGGATCGGCCTTGGACAATTGCGCGCCGACCAGCAGCCAGGCAGGCGGGCGCGGGCGCGAGCGGATCAGCTCGTCTCGGCGCGACCAGGTCAGCTGCACAGGACGGCCGAGTTCGCGCGCGATCAGTGCGATCTCGATGGCGTGGTCATGCTCCAGCCGGGCATCGAAACTGCCGCCCGCCGGCATGGGATAGAGCGCCACCTGCTCGGTCGCGATGCCGAGCGCGCGAGCGGCGGCGATGCGCGCCTGTTCGGGGGCCTGGCTGGCGATCCACAATTCGAGCCGGCCGCCATCATAGCGCGCCGCCGCGCTCGCGGTTTCGAGCGGGGCGGCGTGGTGCGGTTCGATCTCATAGCGGCGGGCCATGTCGACCCGCTCCATTGCCGCTGCGCCGAAGCCGGTTTCGGCGATGGTGAACCCCGCGCCGCTGTTCAGCATGGTGTCGAGCCGCGCGGCCATCTCGTTGCTGCTGACCGGGCGGGCGACGGCGAATTTGGGCTTCATCGCATCGAGCGCCTGATCCGCGCTCCACCAGGTGGTCGCCGCCGCTGCCAGCCAACGATCGCTTTTGACGATCCCGACCAGCCCCTTGATCCCGGCGGCGGCGTCGCGGTTGAAGCCGGTCAGCGTGGCATTGCCCACCGGCCCGTGGCGGATCGAGGCATAGACCATCCCCGGCAGCCGCACGTCGCCTGCAAAGCGCAGCGAGCCGTCGACCTTGGACGGCAGATCGAGCCGGGGGAAGGCGGGCGCGCCGTCGACATCGGCGGGCAGCGGATCTTCGCCCGGCGCTTCGGGGCGCAGCGGCGGCGGGTCGGGCGGAGCGAAAGCCGCCGCTTCTGCCGCCAGCTCGCCGAAGGTGGCGCGGTTGTCGGCCGACGTCACGAAGCCGGCCTCGACCTCGCATTCCTCCCACGCCACGCCCCAGCGCGCCCCGGCAGCCTGTGCCAGCATCGCCCGCGCGGCGGCGGCGGCTTCGCGGCAGGGCCGCTCATACGCCGCCAGCGACGTGCCTGCCGCCGTCGCATTGAATCGCGCTGCCCCGGCAAAGCGCGCGGTCAGCAGCGCGTCGGTGGTATCCGACAGGCCGGCAGCGAGCGGGTCCCACAGCGGCATCCACTGCGCGGCGAGCGGGATATTGGCGTAGGCGCCCGATACCGGGGCCGGCTCGACCGCGATCTGGCGCCAGTCCGCGCCCAGTTCCTGCGCCACGATCTGTGGCAGCAGGGTGGTGATCCCCTGCCCCATCTCGAGCTGCGGGACAGCGACAGTGACCACACCGTCATCGGCGATCTTGAGCCATGCGCCGAACACATGCTCGCCCGCAGCCGGGGACAACGGGGTGCGATAGGTGCGCGGCATCAGCCACCAGGCGACCAGCAGGCCGCCGCCCGCCGCCGCTCCGGCCAGCATCCCGCGCCGCGACACCGGCATCGGTTACAGCCTGCCCGTATCGAGCCAGCGCCCCAGCTTTTCGGCAATGGCAACGAAGGGCGCAGCGGCCTCGGTGTCGCCCGCCGCGGGCGGCTCACCCTTGTCGCCCGCCATCCGCGTTTCCAGCGTCAGCGGCACCCGGCCGAGGAAGGGGATCTCCAGCGCGGCGGCAAATTTCTCTACCCCGCCGTGGCCGAAGGGGTCGCTGATCTCGCCGCAATGCGGGCAGGCGTAGCCGGCCATGTTCTCGACCAGCCCGATGATGGGCACTTCGCCCTGTTCGAACAATTGCCCGGCGCGCGCGGCGTCGATCAGGGCAAGGTCCTGCGGGGTGGACACCAGAATCGCGCCATCGGGCCGGTGGGCCGAGAGCATCGACAACTGCACGTCGCCCGTCCCCGGCGGCAGGTCGATCAGCAGCAGGTCGGTCTCGCCCCAGTCGGCATCGACCAGCTGGGTCAGCGCCTTGCCGGTCATCGGCCCGCGCCATGCCAATGCCTTGCCGGGAGCGACGATGTGCCCCATCGACAGGACCTTGACCCCGTGGCGGCTGTCGATCGCGATCAGCTTGTCGCCGCTGGGGGTAGCGCCCGGTTTGATTCCCTCGGTCGCCAGCAGCTTGGGCTGCGAGGGGCCGTAGATGTCGCCGTCGATCACGCCCACGCGGCGCCCCATCCGCGCCAGCGCAACCGCAAGGTTGGTAGTCAGCGTCGACTTGCCGACCCCGCCCTTGCCCGATCCCACAGCGATCAGCCGCCGCCGCCGCCGTTCGCCGGTCAGCGCGATGCGCACCTCGCCGACCCCTTCGAGCGGAGTGAGCGCCGCGGTGATCGCCGCTTCGAGCGCACCGCGTGCGTCCGCGCCAAGGTCGCCCGCCTCGGCCACGATCACTGCGCGCCCTGCCACCAGTCGCGCCGAACGCACCCGATGATCGATATCTGCGGGGAGCACAGCCCGGATTCGCGCCTCTTCGGCGGCGGGTTGACGGGCGGGCGGGGTAGCCGGAGGATCGGTCGCGGTCATGACGCCAGCGCCTCTACCATCAATTTCGCGCTGCCAACCCCTGTTTTTCGCCGCCGAGCCTTCCTATAAGGGTTCTATGCAAGGAATTGACGGTTTGAGAGAGCGTCTAGGCATGGCCCTTCGTGGCCTGGCGATGGCGAATGGGAAAAACCCCTGGGGCAGTGCCGGCAAGCCGGAGCCTTCGGGCGATGACTCGCCCGGCGGCGAACAGCGCCCCGGCGGCGAAGGACCGCGCAATCCGTGGCTGCCCGGCGGCGGCAATGGCGGCGGCGGCAAGGAGCCCGGCAAGCGCCGCTCTGCCAGTATCGAGGACCTGTTCAAGAACCGCGGTCCCGAAGGTCCGCGCCGTGCGGGCGGCGGTGGCCCCGGCGGCCCGTCGTTCCGCCTGCCCGAATTGCCCGGCGGCAGAAGCTGGGTGCCTTATATCGTCGGCGCAGTGGCGCTGATCTGGTTCGCAGCCACCAGCGTGCATTTCGTCCAGCCGGGCGAACAGGCGGTGGTGACGTGGGTGGGCGGCAAGTATTCGCACACGCTCGATTCGGGCACCAACCCGACGCTGCCCTGGCCGATCCAGATGGTCGAAAAGGAAAACGTGACCCAGATCCGTTCGGAAACCGTGCCCGACGGCAACAGCGAAAAGCTGATCCTGACGTCGGACCAGAACCTGGTCGATCTGTCCTACCTGATCCGCTGGAACATCTCGGACCTGACCCTCTACAAGTACCAACTGTCCGATCCGCGCAGCGCCATGCTCGAAATCGGCGAGGCAGCAATGCGTGCGGCAGTTGCCACCAAGGAACTCGATACGGTGCTGACCGGTGAAGGCCGGGCGGAAATCGAACAGGATGTGCGCACCGCGATGCAGGCGCGGCTCGATGCGTTTCGCTCGGGCATTCTGGTGCAGGGGATCGAAATCAACAAGACCGATCCTCCCGCGCGCGTCGAGGAGGCGTTCAAGGACGTGTCCTCGGCCCAGCAGGATGCCGATGCCGCGCTCAACCGTTCGCGGGCCGTTGCCCAGCAGTTGCTGGCGCGTGCACAGGGCGATGCGAGCGAGTTCAACAATATTTACGCCGAATACCGTCTTGCACCCGAAGTGACCCGCCGCCGTCTCTATTACGAGACCATGGAATCGGTCCTGTCGAAGACCGACAAGACCATTGTCGAATCGGGCAATGTCACCCCTTATTTGCCGCTGCCCGAGTTGCGGCGCCGGGCGCAGACTGCGCCGGACGCCCCTGCCCGTCCCGCCGCGCCGCAAGGAGAATAGGCCGATGAGTTCGCTGTGGCCTGCCTATCGCGTGCCGATCATCATGTTGATCGCGGTTGTGATCGCACTGTTTGCCAGTGTGGTGATCGTACCCGAAACCCATCAGGGCGTCGTGGTCCGGACCGGCCAACCGGTGCGCGTGTTCAACAAGTTCCGCCCCGATGTGCCCTATGGCCAGACCGGGGCCGGGGTACAGTGGCGCATCCCGTTCATCGAACAGGTGCAGATGGTCGACCGGCGCGTGCTCGATCTCGACATGGAGCGCACACAGGTGCTCTCCAACGACCAGCAGCGCCTGCAGGTGAATGCCTATGCCCGCTATCGCATCATCGATCCGGTGCGGATGGTGGAGCGCGCCGGGACCGAGGCACAGTTGCAATCGCAGTTGCTGCCGATCCTCACCTCGGTGGTGCGGCAGGAGCTCGGGCGGCGGCCGTTTGCGGCGCTGATCAATGCCGAACGCGGAACGGCGATGACCAACATCACCCGCACGCTGGATGCGCAGGCGCGCAATTACGGGGCGCAGGTGCTCGATGTGCGGATCAAGGCGGCAGACCTGCCCGAAGGTCGTCCGCTGGATGCCGCCTTCACCCGGATGGAGACCGACCGGCAGGAAGAAGCCGCGACCATCCGTGCCGCAGGCCAGCGCGATGCGCAGATCATCCAGGCAGAAGCCTCCGCCGAAGCGGCGCGCATTTATGCCGATGCCTATGGCAAGGACCCGGACTTCTACGATTTCTACCGTGCGATGCAGAGCTATCGCCAGACCTTCCTTGCGGGCGAAGGGCAAAGCTCGCTGGTGTTGTCGGAAGACAGCGAATATTTCCGCCAGTTCAAGGGCAATCCCTGACGCGTTCGACCAAGGCGTGATGCCGGGCGTTCGGCGTCAGGCGTGTTCAATCGGCATTCAGGCCCCGGAGGCTGTTTAGTGAGTGCGACGGGCCGCCTTCCAAAGGCCCAGAACAGGCACATGGAACGCGCGGGGCCTCTCGCGCATTCCAACACAGGATAAGGACCAAGAGGACGTGAGCAACGTGCGCTA
The DNA here is from genome assembly GCA_036788335.1 of Erythrobacter sp. GTDB lineage: Bacteria > Pseudomonadota > Alphaproteobacteria > Sphingomonadales > Sphingomonadaceae > Erythrobacter. Next base: position 643 of record DAIQNP010000123.1, on the reverse strand, counting down.
TGTGTATGGACTTTCGAGCGCGCTGCTGGTCGGCGGCGCCGCGATTTCGCTGATCACCGGCACGCCGCTTGGCGCGCAGGTCGCCCAGAACGACGATGCGGTCATGAACCGGGTCGTGCCGGTCGAAGGCGCGCCGGTGAGCTTCGCCGACCTGACCGCGCAGCTGCAACCGGCGGTGGTCAACATCGCCACCCGGCAGCGGGTCGAAGTGGCGAACAACCCCTTTGCCGGCACGCCCTTTGCCGAATTGTTCAACCGCCGTCAGGGCGGCGGAGCCCAACCCCAGACGCGCGAAGCGCAGTCGCTGGGTTCGGGCTTCATCATTTCGGCCGACGGCTTCGTGGTGACAAACAACCACGTGGTCTCGCCCGACAGCCGGGCCACGCTTCAATCGATCACCGTGACCCTGCCCGACGGCACCGAATACGAAGCCGACCTGATCGGTGCCGACGCGGCGTCGGACCTTGCGGTGCTCAAGATCCGGGCCGACCGTACTTTCCCCTTCGTCACCTTCGGAGACTCGACCACGGCACGCCCAGGCGACTGGGTGGTAGCGATCGGGAACCCCTTCGGCCTCAACGGCACGGTGACCAGCGGGATCATCTCGGCGGTTTATCGCAACACTGGTCAGGGCGGGGCCTAT
>DAIQNP010000122.1:0-7808 GCA_036788335.1 Erythrobacter sp. | reverse complement strand
TCGCTTCCTAGCCGGCGACTCGGAAAGCCCTGATGCGGGTCTTCCGGGGTTGCCAGCGGAGCAAAACCGGAACGGGCCGTGCCATGCTGGCGCGGCCCTTTTTATTTGCGACAATTGCAACAACGGAACTCTACGTAAATGTCAGGATTCCCCGCGATTCGCGTGTCTATTACGCTAGTTTTCTTTTGATTTGAAACACTTGAACGCAAGTCTGCGGGGTCGGCACGAGTCAACAGGAATATTTCAGTTTTTTTAAAACTCGTCGCTTGCGCAAAGTCGCAGTCCGCTCTTTATTCGCATCTCGCTCGGGGCGGGACAGCCCGGGTACCTACAAACTGGCTGACAGGCAGGCTCCCCGGAACCGTTTCCGGAGGCGAGTTGGTGTAGCCTGTCACCTTCTGTTTGATGCGTACCGGATCACAGCTTCGGAGGCGCGAGCGTATTGGGGAAAGAATTGTGCACAAGATCGACAAGGCCCGGAACACGCGCCGCAACGCAGACGAACATTTGATGGAAGATGCCGAAGCCGTAAACCTGGCCGCCGACTGGTCTGATATCAGTCAGGGGCTGCGCAAGGATCTGGGTCATCAGCTTCACAGCCAGTGGATCAAGCCGATCCAGCTGGGCAGCATCAACCGCGAGACCGGCGCGCTCGATTTGTACCTCCCCACCGAGTTCTCGGCCAACTGGGTGCGCGACCGATTCCACGACCGGCTGCAACTGGCGTGGAAGATCATGCGCAGCGAAGTGCGCAGCGTGAACATCCAGGTCCATCCCGGCCGCCGCCAACTGCCCGACCTGCGGCTCGACGATGGTCGCCGTCCGGCCAATGACGGTGCCTCGGCAATCGCAGTGGCGGCGGGCACGATGTCCGATTCGGGGTTCACGTCATCGGTCGGGCTCGACCCGTCGTTGACCTTCGCCGCCTTCGTGACGGGCGAGGCCAATGTGCTGGCCTGCAACGCGGCGCAGCGGATGAGCGCGACCGAACAGCCGCAGTTCTCGCCGCTCTATCTCAAGGCGGCGACCGGGCAGGGCAAGACCCACCTGCTCCACGCGATTGGTCACGCCTATTTGCAGGTCCATCCGCGGGCACGGATCTTCTACTGTTCGGCCGAACGCTTCATGGTCGAATTCGTGCAGGCGCTGAAATCAAGCCAGACGATCGAATTCAAGGCGCGGCTGCGCAGCTTCGACCTGCTGCTGGTGGATGACATCCAGTTCATCATCGGCAAGGCGAGCGCGCAGGAAGAACTGCTCTACACCATCGATGCGCTGCTGGCCGAAGGCAAGCGGCTGGTGTTCGCGGCCGACCGCGCCCCTCAGGCATTGGACGGGGTCGAGCCGCGGCTGCTGTCGCGCCTGTCGATGGGACTGGTGGCCGATATCCAGCCCGCCGACATCGAACTGCGCAAGAAGATCCTCGTATCCAAGCTCACCCGCTTTGCCGCGATCGCGGTGCCCGATGACGTGATCGAATTCCTCGCCCGAACCATCACCCGCAATATCCGCGAACTGGTCGGCGGGCTCAACAAGCTGATCGCCTATGCCCAATTGACCGGGCAGGACGTGGCGCTGCAACTGGCCGAAGAACAGCTGACCGACATCCTGTCGGCCAACCGCCGCCGGATCACCATCGACGAGATCCAGCGCACGGTTTGCCAGTTCTACCGCATCGACCGCGCCGAGATGAGCTCCAAGCGGCGCGCGCGCGCGGTGGTCCGCCCGCGGCAGGTGGCGATGTACCTGTCCAAGGTGCTGACCCCGCGTTCCTACCCCGAAATCGGGCGCAAGTTCGGCGGGCGCGACCATTCGACCGTGATCCATGCGGTCCGCCTAATCGAGGACCTGCGCACCCGCGATGCCGACATGGACGGCGATGTGCGCAGCCTGCTGCGACAGCTCGAAAGCTGAGCCGCACAAGGTTAATTCGCACATAGTTTCCACAGGCGCGCCAACAGGCGGTCGACAGGTCAATGCACAGGCCTGTCGACAGGCTGTCCACAGCCGGTAAACAGCTTGTCCATGCCCGCTCAACCGCTTTGTCCCGATCAGATTGACCTGCCCGCCAGCACCGCGCCCGCGTTGCTGCGCGGCGCCCGGGGGCAGTGCCCGCGCTGCGGCGGGGCGGCGCTGTTCCGCGCCTGGCTCAAGCCGGTCGATGCCTGCCCGCATTGCCGGCAGGACTGGTCGGTGCAGCAGGCCGACGATTTTCCCGCCTATATCGGCATCTTCGTGGTCGGGCACCTGCTCGCGCCGGTGGTGATCGCGATGATCGGCACTTTCGGCCTGTCGGCATGGCTGACGCTGGCGGTGATCCTGCCGCTGGCGGTGGCGCTGCTGCTGGTCATGCTCCAGCCGACCAAGGGCGCGGTGATCGCCTTCCTGTGGTGGCACGGCATCGGCGCTTTCCGGCAGGAGCGGCGGGTGGTGCCGCCAGCGCTTGAGCCTCCGCTTGGGAAACCGAAGGACAAGCCATGATGCTATCCCCTGCCCGGCTCGACCGTTTTGCCCGCCACATCGTCCTGCCCGAGGTCGGCGGCGCAGGGCAGGTCAGGCTCGCCGCGAGTCATGTCGCGATCATCGGATTGGGCGGGATCGGCAGCCCGGCGCTCCAATATCTGGCCGCCAGCGGGATCGGCAAGCTCACCCTGATCGACGACGATGTGGTCGATGTCTCGAACCTCCAGCGCCAGACGATTTTCACCTCCCGCGATGTGGGGCACGGCAAGGCAGTGTCGGCGCGGCGCTGGCTCGCCAATTTCGACGATACGGTCGAGGCCGAGGTGTCCGACGCGCGGATCACGCCCACCAACGCCGGCGGCCTGATCGCGGGCGCGGACCTGGTGCTCGACGGGACCGACAACTTCGCCACCCGCCTCGCGGTGTCCGATGCCTGCGTGGCGAGCGGCATTCCGTTGCTGTCGGCGGCGGTGGGGCGGTTCCAGGGGCAGGTTGCGAGTTTTGCCGGGCACCTGCCTGGCGAGGCCTGCTACCGCTGCTTTGTCGGCGATGCCTTCGATGCCGAAGATTGCGACACTTGTGCGGATGACGGCATGGTGGGCGCGATGGCCGGTTGGGCGGGCAGCTTTGCCGCATTGCAGGCGATCAAGGTGCTGCTCGCCGGCACTGCCAATCTGGGCAATCCCGGTTGGGGGCGGCTGCATATTCTCGACGGGTTGACACCGGGCCTGCGTACGGTCCGCATCGCCAAGGACCCCACCTGCAAGACCTGCGGCCCCGCCCTCACCCCGTCGCTCTGACACCACGGCGCGGCACGAAACCCGCATGACGATGGAACTTTGCCGATCCTGTCGCGGTAAATCCCCTTGATGATGCAAGGAGGCCACCCCGATGAATTTCAATTTCGACTGGGATATCGTCATGATCCTCGCGCTGTTCACCATCGGCTCGGTGCTGGTGATCGGCTTGGTCTCGCGAATGCGCGCCAAGAAGGCGCAGGACCATCACGAGGGCGCAGCGGTGGAGCGGCGGCAGCGCAAGCAGCACAATGTGCCGCACCAGAAGATCCAGCCCGAAAAGATGAACAATCCGCCGACGCCTAGGCCGCCGCCGGACTGAGCACCTCCTCGACCCACCGGGGCACAAGTTCCCCCGCCCGCCCCAGCCGGGTCTCGTGAAATAGCCGGGAGCCCTCGCTGGGCTCGAGATTGAGTTCGAGCGTGCGCGCCCCATTCGCCCTCGCCTCGGTCACGAACCCGGCAGCGGGATAGACCGCGCCGCTCGTGCCGACGCTGACGAACAGGTCGCACGCCTCGATTGCATGACAGATGCGGCCCATCTGATAGGGCATCTCGCCGAACCAGACGACATCGGGGCGCAAGGTGCGCGCATGACAGACCGGACATGGCGGGCGGTGAAGCAGCGAGGTGTCGCAGTGCGAGCGGGTGCTGCAGGACGTGCACAGTGCGCTGCGCAATTCGCCGTGCATGTGCAGAACGCGGGCCGATCCGCCGCGTTCGTGCAGATCATCGACATTCTGGGTCACCAGCAGCAATTCGCCGCGAAATTCGCGTTCCAGCCGGCCTAGGGCGTAATGCGCCGCGTTCGGTTCGGCCTGCGCGAGCGCAGCCCGGCGCATGTCGTAGAAGCCGAGCACCAGATCGGGATCGCGCGCGAAGCCTTGCGGGGTCGCCACATCCTCGATCCGATGCTGTTCCCACAAGCCGCCCGCGCTGCGGAACGTGTCGATTCCGCTTTCGGCGGAGATACCTGCGCCGGTAAGGATGACGATGCGTTCGATCTCTGCCATGACGCCTTCAAGCATGATCGGCAAAGGCGAGGCAATGGCACAGCTGAAATTCGGGGTGATCGGACACAAGGGCCGGATGGGGCAGGCGCTGGAGACCGCGATTGCCGAAGCGGGGCACGACATGCGCGTGGGTGTTGATGCGGGCGGCAATCCCGGCCCGCTGGCGGTGCAATGCGACGTGCTGGTCGATTTCTCCGCTCCGGGCGCGCTCGCTGCCAATCTCGGCGCGGCGCGGGTCGCAGGCATCCCGATCGTGATCGGCACCACCGGGCTTGAGGAGCCGCATGTCGTCATGCTGGCAGAGTCTGCCAAGACGGTGCCGGTGCTGCAATCGGGCAACTTTTCGCTGGGCGTGACGCTGATGGCGCATCTGGTGCGTGAGGCGGCGGCGCGGCTGGGGCCGGACTGGGACATCGAGGTGCTGGAAATGCACCACCGCATGAAGGTCGATGCGCCATCGGGCACCGCCAAACTGCTGGGCGAAGCGGCAGCGGCAGGTCGCGGGATCGTGCTGTCGGACAATATGGATAGCGGGCGCCACGGAATGACCGGCGCACGGGCCGAAGGTGCGATCGGCTTTGCCACTTTGCGCGGCGGCACCGTGGCGGGCGAGCATTCGGTGATCTTCGCCGGGCCGGAGGAACGCCTGACCCTGTCGCACTCGGCCGAAAACCGCATGATCTTTGCACGCGGCGCGGTGCGGGCAGCGCAGTGGCTGATCGGCAAGCCCGCCGGGCGTTACAGCATGAACGACGTGCTGGGGCTCTAGGCCGCAATGAGCGACGACGCGAACGTTCTGGCCGAGCATTGCGAATACCTGGGCGTGCTGGTGCAGTCAGGCTTCTTCAACGAGGCCGACCTGGCCGATTACTGCGCCGACCTGGCCGGCGATCCCGAGGCCGCTGCACTCGTCGGTCCGATCGAAGCCCACGCCCGCACCGCCTTTGCCGCCAAGCGCGAAGCCGAGGCCGGATGGCCTGCGGTCACCGACTGGGACCGGCTCGACGGAGCTTTTGCCGCGCTGATGGCCAGCGGGGTCCTTGCGCTGCACAATGCCGGGTTTACCGCCAGCGACGCCCACGGCGATGCCTGGGCGATCATCGACAACGAGCCCGGCGGCGGCTGGCGCGGCTTTGCCTTCTACCACGCGCAGGATGTCGAGCGGGCGATGGGCGGCGGCGCCCTGTTCATCGGCTTCGACGCGGTTGCCCGGGGGACCGCGGCCAAGCAGGCGCTGGGCGACGATATCATGGCCGCCCTGCGCGGCGCAGGCTTCGCGCCAGACTGGAACGGCGATTCCGAAACCCGGCTCTGCCTCCCCGGCTTCGTATGGCGCAAGCGCACCGACTGGGCCGAACCAGCCAGTCCCGCGCCGGGCGAGGACGGCCCACCGCCCGGCTTCTGGCACAAGTTGCTGGGGCGCGAATGACCAAGGACCAGATCTTCGAATTCTTCCGCCGCCTGGCCGAAGACAACCCCGCGCCGCAGACCGAGCTCGAATACGGCAATGCCTATCAGCTGCTGGTGGCGGTGACGCTGAGCGCGCAGGCGACCGATGTCGGCGTCAACAAGGCGACCCGCTCGCTGTTCGCTGCCGTCGCAACGCCGCAGGCGATGCTCGATCTGGGTGAGGAGGGGCTGAAGGCGCACATCAAGACCATCGGGCTGTTCAATTCCAAGGCCAGGAACGTGATCGCGCTCTCCCGCATCCTCGTCGACGAACATGGCGGCGAAGTGCCCGATACCCGTGACGCGCTCACCCGCCTGCCGGGTGTGGGGCGCAAGACCGCCAATGTGGTGCTCAATTGCTGGTTCGGGCAGGAGACCTTCGCGGTCGACACCCACATCTTTCGCCTCGGCAACCGCACCGGCATGGCCAAGGGCAAGACCCCCGAAGCGGTCGAGGCCAAGCTGGAGAAGCGCGTGCCGCAGCCCTTCCGCCGCGATTCGCACCACTGGATGATCCTCCACGGCCGCTACGTGTGCAAGGCGCGCACCCCGGAGTGCTGGCGCTGCAAGGTCGCGGACCTGTGCAGCTTCCGCAAGAAGGTGCTGGAGCCGCCCAGGAACCGCAGCAGCGCGCCCGCCATTGCTGCCGAAGTTACCGCTCCCGATTAAGGACGCATTCAATGGCCGGGCCGATGATGGCGCAAACCCCGACGGAGACGCTTCATGACCATCCGCAACCTTGCCTTCGCCGCCATGCCGTTGCTCGCCATCGCCTGTGCCCCGGTCGAGCGCGACGCCAACGCCGATCCTGCCGCCGACGCGCCTGCCGTTACCGTGATGGGCGAAGCGGAGACCTGCATCATGCGCGATCAGGTGCGCCAGACGCGGGTCCGCAGCGACCGCGTGATCGACTTCGAGATGCGCGGCGGCACGGTCTATCGCAACACCCTGGCCCAGCGCTGCCCCGGCCTCGGCATCGAACGCGCGATCACCTACGAGACCTCGATCAACCAGCTGTGCAAGCCGCAGATCGTCTACAGCCTGCAGAACCTCGGCGGGGTGCCGCAGCGCGGGGCGGCCTGCTCGCTCGGCGAGTTCGTGCCGGTCGAGTATGTGAAGGACTAGCTCTCCTCCCTAGATATCGTCCGCGCTGACCAGCTCGGCCTTGTCGAGCTCACCCGTCAGGCTGGCCACGGTCACCGCCACCGCCGCATCGCCGGTGATGTTGGTGGTGGTGCGCATCATGTCCATGATCCGGTCGACTCCCGCGACGAAGGCGATGGTTTCCAGCGGCACGTTCACAGCACTGAACACCAGCGCCATCATAATCAGCCCGGCCCCCGGAATTCCCGCTGCCCCCACTGCGCCCAGCGTGCCGAGCAGCGCGATCATGCCGTAATCGCCCCAGCTTAAGTCCACCCCGAAAATCTGCGCGCCGAACAATGTCGCAAGGCCGAGATACATCGCCGTGCCGTTCATGTTCACCGTCGCGCCCAGGCTGATGATGAAGCTGGCGACCGAGCGCGACACGCCAAGGTTGCGCTCGGCACAGCGCAGGGTGACCGGCAGCGTGGCGTTGGAGCTGGCGGTGGAGTAACTCACCGCAATCGCGTCGATCATGCCGCGGAAGAAGCCGATCACCGGCACCTTGGCGATGAACTTGATCATGCCGCCGTAAATCAGGGCGATGATCAGGAAGCAGCCGAGATAATTGAGGAACACCAGCTTGCCGAGCGCGGCGAGCGCGTCGAAGCCCAGCGTGCCGGCTACCCATGCCATCAGCGCAAAGACGCCGAACGGGGTCAGCTCCATCACGATCATCGTGACCTTCTGCATCACCACCGACCCGCTTTCGAAGATCTTGAGCGCAGGCTCGCCGTCCTCCTTGGCCATCAGGATGCCGATCCCGATCAGCAGCGAGAACACGATCAGCGGCAGCACGTTGACATCCGCCATCACCTGCACCGGGCTTTGCGGGATCATGCTGAGCAGCATCTCGCGCCAGCTGGTTTCGGTGGCTTCGGGCGCGGTGCCGATGGTCAGCGCCGAGGTATCGACCCCGAGGCCCGGCGCAACCAGCGTGCCG
>DAIQNP010000121.1:0-7831 GCA_036788335.1 Erythrobacter sp. | reverse complement strand
CCATCCAGCAACCTTCCGGCCAGCGGGCGGGTCGACTATACCCTTGCAGGCGGCACAAGTCCCACGGCAGTGGACGGCAGCGTGGCTCCCGGCGTGCTCACCTCGGGCGCAGCAGCGGTGCAGTTCGGGGCAGATCCCAAGGTCGGCATATCGCTCGGGTTCGATTACAATTCCAACAGCTATCTGGCGCAGACCACTGGCGGCGTTGCCAACCTTGCCACCAGCGAACTGTCACTGCTCAATGGCGGGTTCACGGGTCGCTCGGCCAATGGCAGCGTGACCGGCGGCACCTGTGCCGGGGCGTGTTCGGTCGAATGGACGGGCTTTCTGGCCGGGAACGGCGGCACCGAGCTTGGGGTCCAGTACGATATCCGCTTTGCCACAGACATCGCCGTAATCGGCACCGCAGCATTCACTGCGGGTAACGGCGGCATCAGTAGTGGCAGCGGCAATACCACCGCCTCTGCTGGCGGCCTGGCTGCCGCCGGCGGCGATTGGAGCCGCTGGGCTGGGAGCGCAGAGACCGGCGCGACCGCCTCCGCGCTTGCCGATGGCTCCCTGGCGACCGGCCAGATCGCGCCCGGCATAACCAGTCTCGATGGTGGCAACCCGCCATCCGACCGCACCGCGGCTGTCCGCCGGGCCGAACAGCTGATGGGCGGGCTGATCAGCTTCACCGGCTCCGGCAACATCCAGCGCTGAACCGGCCTAACGGCATTTGTCATGCGCATGACAGGCCATGTGTGTGGCTGGCGGAGAGCGGGTGCGGCAGTTTGCAGGCATCGAATGCAATGGGGAGTATGACGATGACGAAGACCTTTATGCGGATACCGGCCGGCAAGCTTGCGGTCGCCCTGCTGGCCACGGCGGCGGTAATTGCAGTGCCGGCCTCGGCCCAATCCAAGGACAGCGCGGTCCAGCTGGTCACCTGCAGCGAAAGCCTCGGCTCGATCGCGGTGGTCGATGGCGACACGCAGGGCTGGGCCAAGTTCGGGCTCGGATCCCCGCGCGAACTGGTCAATGCGCTGGCGGTGGAATCCGGTTGTTTCACCCCGCACAGCCCGGCCAGCGGCGAAGCTGCCGATTTCCTGATGAACGTGGTCGCCGGCGACAGCGAGGAAGTCGACCAGTCGATCGAAGTGGCCAAGTCGGCGGCGATGCAGGGACTGGTCAGTTCCGGCGCGGCGGGATCGTTGCTCGGCAGCGTGCCGGGCGCGGGCCAGCTGCTCGGCATGTTCGGCGGGCTGGGCGGCAAGAAAAAGCGCCTCGCCGCCGGGATCAAGCTCTTGAGCCCGGCCAGCGGGATGACGGTCGCCACCGGGCAGGGTGTGGTCAAGAAAAGCTCGCTCACTTTCGGCGGCGGCGGGGCGTGGAACGCGGGCGCGGCGGCAGCCGGCTACGGCAACAGCAAGGACGGCAAGATGCTGGTCGAAGCCTTCGTGCTCGCCTTCAACGAACTGGTGGCGCAGAAGGCGGCCATCGCCGCTTCTCCCAAGAGCGGCGGGGCGGCCAAGGCGGGCAATCCTTCCGATCTGGCCACGGTGGCGGCGAACACCGCCATGCTCGACGGACCTTCGGGCACGGCCAAGGTGCTGCGCAGCCTCAATGTCGGGACCACGCTGACCCCGACCGGCAAGCGCGAAGGGCTGTTCATCGAGGCCAGAGACAATTTCGGCACCACCGGCTGGGTTTCGATCGAAAGCCTGAACTGACCGGCCGCACCTGGCGGGCCAGAAGTATCTGACGGGAATGCGACCCGCCCGTCAGCGCTGCCACTGCTTGCGCCCACGCGCAGGCGGTGGCAGCTAGCAACCGGGGGGTGCGGTCGGACGATGAAACCGCGAACAAGGGAATCAACACCCATGAGGATCCTCTATGTTGAGGATGACCCGCGTTCGGCCGCGATGGTGGGGGATGCTCTCAGCCAGACCGGCGATGTGCTGGTGTGGGAGGACAGCGGCAGCGCCGCGCTGCTGCGGGCGGGGCTGGAGCCATTCGACGTCATCATCCTCGACCGGATGCTGGGCGATCTCGACGGGCTGACCATTACCCGGCGGCTGCGCGAGGGCGGGATCGGAACGCCGATCCTGATCCTGTCGGCGCTGGGCCGCAGCAGCGACCGGACCGACGGGCTCGACCACGGGGCCGACGATTATCTCGCCAAGCCCTTCGAGCCGGAGGAACTGGTTGCCCGCCTGCGCGCGCTGCACCGGCGCGCGACCGGGCGCGAACACAGCGCGGTGATCCTTTATGGCGCGTTCGAATGCCATGTAAAGGCGCGCACCGCCTTTCGCGAGAACCGCCATCTGGCGCTCAGCCCCAAGGAATTCGAGCTGTTCCGCTATTTCATGGAAAACGCGGGCGAAGTGGTGACCCGCGAAATGCTGCTGCGGCAGGTGTGGAAGATGGATTTCGATCCCCAGACCAATGTCGTCGACGTCAATATCGGACGCCTGCGCCGCAAGCTGGAAGACGGCTTTGCGCGCCCGGCGCTCGAAACGATCCTGGGATCGGGTTACCGCCTGCTTGACGGCCAGCGAGACGGAAAACCGTGATCGAAGCCCGGCGTTCGATCTTTTCGCGGCTGGTGGCAGGGGCGATTGTCCTGTCGCTGGTGCTGCTCACCGGGCTGTGGTGGCTGACCCACCAGACGGTCAGCGCGACGCTGCAACAGGCGGCCGAGACCGAGGTTGATGTCGACCTGGCCGGGCTGGCCGACATCTACGCCAGCGGCGGACAGGCGGAGCTCGCGGCGCGCATCGCGGACCGCATCGCCTTCACCCCGGTCGACGGCAGCGCGCCGCATTACCTGCTGGCCGATGACAGCGGCCGGGTGATCGCGGGCGACCTTGTGCGCTGGCCCGCGCTCGATCCGGCGGTGTCCGAAAGCGGCGTGATCGCGATCGGCGCCCATTCGCGCGGGTTCGCCCGTGCAGTCCAACTGGCCCCGGATTTGCGGCTGGTGGTGGCACGCACGATCCCGGTCGAGGCTCCGGTCCTGTCGAGCATCGCCACCGCCTTTGCCGCAGGCGGCGCGGTGTTCGTCGGCTTGGTGGCGCTGCTCGGCCGGGTCGCCGCGCTCGGACTTTCGCGGCGGATCGAACGCATCAATCTTGCCTTCCGCGACCCGCAAGAGGGGACTGGACTGGCCGAGGCGGGCAAGAACGACGGCGACGAGATCGACGAATTGACCGCGCACAGCGCCGCCGCTCTGGCGCGGGTCAATGATCTGCTGGCGGCTTACAAGGACACCTCCGAACAACTCGCCCACGAAATCCGCACCCCGCTGTCGCATCTCGACAACCGATTGGTGAAGGCGCTGGCCGAGAAGCCCGACCCGGTCATCGCCGAACGGCTGGTGGAGGCGCGCGGCGAGATCAGGCGGATCGTCCAGACGCTTGAATCGCTGCTCGATATCGCCGCCAGCAAGGCCCACCGCGGCGACCGCAGCGGGCTTGCCCCGGTCGATCTGACCGCGCTGGTGGCCGGCATCTGCGAGCTTTACGCCGGCAGCGCCGAGGAAGCCGGGCAGGCGCTCGACTGGGCGGTGGCGGCCGGTGTGACCGTCGAAGGAAACGAACAGCAACTGCGCAGACTGGTGACCAACATGCTCGACAATGCGCTGAAATATGTCCCGGCGGGCGGGCGGATCGCGGTGACGCTCGATCCCGGCCCGGTGCTGTTGGTGGCTGATGACGGGCCGGGGATCGACCCGCGTGACCGCGAGCGCATTTTCGAACGGTTCTATCGCGGACAGGCCCAGCGTGAGGCGATATCGGGCAGCGGGCTGGGCCTTGCGCTGGCGCGTGCGATTGCCGAGCGCCACGGGCTGACGCTCACGCTCGAGCCGCCGGGGCATGGCGGGTGGGCAGGCGCTGTGTTTCGCCTTGCGGTGGCAGCATGATCGGGCGTGCAACATGCGCGGCCGCAGCCTTGCTCGCCATGCTGGCGCTGGTCGGTGGCTGCGCCGCGCCCAGGGCGGACGAAACGGCACCCGCGCCCGCCGCACTCTCCGCCCCGGCACCGGCCGCGCAGTCGCCCGACCGGGCGGTTCGCGTGGCCGATGCGCTGCTGCTGGCAGCGCAGGCCGAAACGGCGCAGGACGATGCAACGCTGGCGCAGGCGGCATTCCGGCTGGAACGGCTTGGCGCCAGCCCCCAGTCCGACGAAGACGTGGCCGCATTGCAGCGGTGGTATGCCGGCCTTCCTGCGGGCATGCCGCCGATGCGCGGGCGGGCGCTGGGTCCGGCCTATCGCTCACAGGCGCTCGAACCGGGGGGCACGGCGCAGCTCCACCAGACCTTCCTTGGCGGGCGCAGCGCGCAGATCGTGGTGCGGGTGGCGCGCGGGTCAGCACCGCGACTGGTGGTGCGCGATCAGGCCGACCGGCAGGTCTGCGCGATCGACGGCGCAGCGGGCGAGTGCCGCTTTGTGCCGCGCTACACCCAGCGGCACCGCATCGAAATCGTCAACACCGGGCCGGCAATGTCGAAGTTTTTTGTCGTATTCGATTGATGGCGCGATAGGATCGGCGAACTCAGGGGTGGGGGGAAGCGATGGCCGAGAGGGTTGGCACGTGTCTGGCGAAAGGGCGTGGTGCGCGGATGCTGTGCCATCGGCTGGTCGGCGGTCTGATCGCGCTTGGCCTGCTGATCGGTTCCGCCGGGTCTGCGCTGGCTGCCGCTCCCTATACCGACATCTACAACGACCCCGCGCCCAAGCTGGCTGCGGCGCAGGCTGCTCTTGATGCGCTTTCCTCCGACGCCGCCGATAGCGAGCGCGGCGCGCGCGTCTCCGACCTGATCATCGCCACCATCGGCAGCGCCGATTTCAAGGGCGCTTACGAGCTGTTCCTGGCCCATGAAGCGCTGCCCCTGCACCCCGATGCGCGTGCGGGAGCAATCGGGGAGGGGCTGGTCGCTTTTGTCAGCGATCCGGCACTGCGGGCCGATTACATTGCCCGGCTGCAAGCCATCGCCGACGGGCCTTCATGCAAGCCCTGCTACGCCCGCACCTTCGCCGCGCATCATCTGGCGCGCTATTTCTACACCGGCGAAGACGACCTCCCCAAGTCGGTCGCCGCTCACCAGCGCGCGCTGGTGCTGGCGCGCGAGGATTTCGCGCCGGACGATCCGGTGCTGGTCAATTTCTTGTTCCAGCTGGCGCAATACACCCGGTTTCTCGATCTGGAGCGCGCGCGGGTGCTGGCGCGCGAGACGGAGCAGGCGGCCTTCGCGCTGCTGCCCGACGATGGGCATATCGGCTGGCTTTATGTCTTGATTCTCAACGCCAATATCGCGCAGGACCGCGGCCGTATTGCCGAGGCCGCCGACCTGTGGGGCAAGGTCACGGACTTGGGGGTGACAGTGTGGGGCGAGGACGATCCCAACCTGCTGCCGATGTTCCAGAACCGCGCCGAGTTGCTCTCGCAACTCGGGCGCACTGCCGATGCGGTCGAGATTGCGCGCATGGCGCAGGCGAACGAGGCCTATTCCGATGCCAAGGAACGCGCCTACCATCAGGCACTGATCGGCAGCCTGCTGCTCGGCGATGCCCGCGCGGACGAGGCCGAGGCGACCTATCGCGGGGCGATGGAACTGCTCGGCGAGTTTCCCGCTGACGATCTGGTTCAGGCATTGGTGCGGGCAGGGCTTGCCGAGACACTCAGCCTGAAGGGCGCCCATGCCGAGGCGCTGACGCAGATGCGCACAGGGCTGCCGCTGTACCAGGCCAAGCTTCCGCCGACTCACCCGGCGCGGCGGACCCGCGAGATGCAGGCCGCGGTGATGCTGGCGCGGGCAGGGCTGGGCGCTGAGGCGGCGGCGCTGATGCAGCCGGTGATCGATGCCAACGAAAGCGGGCTGCTCGACCTCTATGCCCGCGACCAGGATCGCGCCGCTATCGCCGCGCAGGGCAATACCCTGTTCCGCGATTCGGTGCTGGTCGCGCTGCTGGGCGGCGATGACGAACGGGCCTGGCGCAGCGCACAGCTTGCCACCATCAGTGACTTGGCGATCAGCGCGTCGAGCCTGTCCTATCCCGGCGATGCTGCGGGTTTCACCCGCGCGCTGGAGCAGGCGCGCGAGGCACGGCGGGGCGAGGAAGCGGCGCGGGCCGAGTTGGCTGCGGGCGAGGGATCGGCAGCTGCGCTCGCCGTCGCTGGCGCAGCGCGCGCAGCGGCCGAGCAGGCGCTGGCCCGCGACTATCCCGATTATGCCGACACCCTGCGCCCCCGGCCGCAGTCGATTGCCGATGCACAGGCGCTGTTGCAGCCGGGCGAGGCCTATGTCGTGCCGCTGGTCTACGCCGACAGGGTGGTGACGCTGGTGCTGACATCCGACGGTTTCGCTTGGGGGATGGCACCCACTACGCTGCATCAGGCGCAAGGCCTGATCGGGCAGGTGCGCCGGTCGCTGGAGGAGGGGCTGGAAGATGGCTTCGGCGGCTCGGGCGATCTGCCGCCGCGCTTCGATGCGACGGCGGCCCATGCGCTGTACCGGCTGATCTTCACGCCCGCGATTCTCACGCAGACCCGCGGCAAGGCCAGGCTGATCTTTCCGGCGGGCGGGGCGCTGGCGCAGATCCCGCCGTCGGTCTTGGTGGTTGACCCTCCCGCCGAGGGGCAGGTGCCCGCTTACCTGATCCGCGATCATGCGGTTGCGCTGACCGTGGGACTGGGTGCCCGCCCGCAGGTGCGTGCCGCGCCGACGCGCCGGTTTGCCGGGATCGGGGCGCCGCTGCTCGCTCCGCCGCCCGCGACCCGCGCTGCCTTGCGCGGGATGGCGGTCGATATCGAAAGCATCCGGCTGCTGCCCTCGCTCCCCGGCGCGCGCGAGGAACTGGAGGCGCTCGGCGCGGCGTTTCCGGACGACGACACCTTGCTGCTGACGGGTGAGGCGGCCACCGAAAGCGCGGTGCGCGACGCCCGCCTGGGCGATTACGGCATCCTCGCCTTTGCTACCCACGGGTTGGTCAGCGGCCAGATCGCCGGGCTCAGCCAGCCTGCGCTGGTGATGACGCCGCGCGATGCCGCTGCGCCGGGTGACGACGACGACGGCCTCTTGACCGCGAGCGAGATCGCCGGGCTCGAACTGGCGGCGGATTGGATCATCCTGTCGGCCTGCAACACGGCGGCAGGCGACGGGCCGGGCAATGCCACCTTCAGCGGCCTTGCCCGCGCTTTCCAGCTGGCGGGCGCACGCGCCTTGCTGCTGTCGCACTGGCCGGTGCGTGACGATGCCTCCGCCCGGCTCAGCATTGCGACGGTCACCGCTGCCGCAGCCGGAACCGAACGCAGCGAGGCGCTGCGGCAGGCGCAGCTCGCGCTGATGTCCGATCCTGCCTTGCCGGGCGCCGCTTCGCCCTCGATCTGGGCGCCGTTCGTGCTGATCGACTAGCCGTTCAGCCCTGAAACTTGCGCTCGGTCGATGGCGGGAACCTGGCGTGCAGCGCCTTGGCCCGCGCCGGGCGGTCCATCAACTCGCCGCCGCAATTGGGGCAGGTATCGTCGAGGTCCTCGGCGCATGGCGCGCAGAAGGTGCATTCGAACGAACAGATGAACGCGCCGGGCGCCTCGGCCGGGAGGTCCGTGCCGCAGCGCTCGCAATCGGGGCGCATCTCAAGCATCGGCTGTTCCCGGTTCGCCAGCGTAGTAATCGACGCCGTCAGACGTGCGAAAGACGTGCCGCAGGCCGGAATCGCCGGAACTGTAGACGGAAATCTTGCCTGAATCCGGATATTCGCAGACCTCGACCTGCGCCAGCGTCGACACGGCCAGATAGACCAGATCGATCTCACCAGTGTTGATGATCTGGTGGGCAACCTCCGCCCC
>DAIQNP010000120.1:0-7858 GCA_036788335.1 Erythrobacter sp. | reverse complement strand
ACGGACCACTTCGCTTATAGTCGCGTACTCCCCCGATTCCACCTTGCGGCGGGCATAGGCTTCGAAGTGGTCGCCGAGCGAGATTGAGGTGTTTTTGCCCATGTGCAGCCAGTTACCAGTTATTGGTAACTGCGGCAATGCATGGACGCAGCGTCAATCCTGCGCTTGACCCGCTTCCTGTGTGCGGGCAGCTTTGGTTTCGCATGACAAGGGGCCGGATCATCGCAAGGCTTTGGGCAGGGTTGCTGGCGGTGCTGGCGGTCCCGGCGCTGTCGCAATCCTCCGCACCCAACCCCAACCAGCCGCCGCCGCATACCGCCCCGTTTCCCGATCTCGGCAGCGGGGAAAGCCGGGCGGAGCGGCGCGCCAGTTTCGAGGCCGGGCCGGAGTTGCAGCGCGGAGTTTCCGCTGCGACGATCCGCGACCAGCAGCGCCGGCTCGATGCCGCGCTGGCCGCGCTAAGCCCGCAGCGGCCGGGCATGGTGGATGCCTATGTGCTGAGCGTCGCGCTCGACAGCGACCCGGTGTTCGCGCGGGAGGCACGGGAGGCGGCGCGGGTGCTTTCGGCACGTTACGGGGCGCAGGGGCGCACGCTGGTGCTGGCCGGGCCGGACGGGACGCGCGACGATGCGCCGCAGGGCTCGATCACCGCGCTGCTGCTGGCGCTGGGGCATGTCGGCGCAGCGATGGACGGGGCCGAGGATGTGCTGGTGCTCTACACCACCAGCCACGGGTCCGAGGTGGGGCTGGCCTATCACTACGGCGACACCGGCTATGGCATCCTCAGCCCCGCGCGGCTGAAGGCGGCGCTCGAGGAAGCGGGCATTGCGCGCCGCGTGCTGATCCTGTCGGCCTGTTACTCCGGCGTGTTCGTGCCGGTGCTGGCCACCCCCGACAGCGCGATCCTGACGGCGGCGGCCAGCACCCGCACATCCTTTGGTTGCCTTGCCGAGAATGACTGGACCTTCTTCGGCGACGCGCTGATCAACCGCGCCCTGCGCCAGCCGGTAGCGCTGGAAGAGGCGGCCCGTATGGCGAGCCGGTCGGTGGCGGAATGGGAGACCAGCGCACGCTTCCTCGCCTCGCTGCCGGAGGTGAGCATCGGGCAGGGCGCGAAGGCGTGGCTGCCCGCAATCGAGGCGCGGATGCCGCAGCAGGCCAGCGCGCCGGTGGGCAAGCCCGCCTTCGACGCGGCGGTCATCGCGGCGGCAGCGGCAGCGGCGCGGCCCGGCAAGCAGTGAGGCCGGTCGGGCGTCGTCCGTCCCGCCCGATCGGTCGTTCATCGAGCCGCAGGCCCGGTCCGTACCCGTTCATCGCGGCGCAAGGTTTACAACCGTAGTCAGTGTGACTACAGTTGTAATCAACAGCGCGGGAGCAGCCGATGGATACTCCGGACGACACGACCCCAGATGACACGACCCCAGATGACACGACCAGCGAACGCATAACCGAGGCCGAACACGCGGTTATGGAGGTTCTGTGGGAACAGCACCGGCTCAGCGCCGCCGACGTCTGCGCAGCGGTGTGCGAGCGGCGCGGGTGGAGCCTTGCCACGGTCAAGACCCTGCTCGCCCGGTTGGTGCAGAAGGGCGCGATCCGGACCGAGCCTGACGGGCGGCGGTTCCTCTACACCCCGCTGGTGGCGCGCGATGCCTATGTCGGCGGCGAATCGCGGCGGCTGGTGGACCGCCTGTTCGGCGGGCGTGCCGCTTCGCTGGTGGCGCATCTGGCCGAGACCGAGGCGTTGACCGAAACCGACCTCGCCGAGATCGAGCGGTTGCTGAAGGAGATGCGGTCATGACCGATGTTCTTCTGCACACGCTCGTATGGACCGGGGCGCTGATCGCGCTGGTGCTGGCGGTGCGCCGCCCGGTGGCGCGGTGGTGCGGGCCGGAGGCGGCCTATGCGCTGTGGGCGATCCCGGCTCTGCGGCTGCTGCTGCCGCCGATCACACTGCCTGCGTGGATGGCCCCCAAGGCGCCTATGGTTGCACCGGCGGAACTGAACGCCGCCGCGCCGCTGCCGCCCGATGCGGCGTTCTGGCAGACCGCCACTCCGGCCCCGCCCGGTGCGGTTCCCGCGCCCTTGACCGTGCCGTTCGAAAGCGCGCCGCCGCCGGGCTTCGACCTGTTCGCGATGCTCGGCGAGTTACCACTGCCTGAGATCGTGATCGGTCTGTGGCTGCTCGGCGCAGGCGTGTTCCTGTGTCGCCGCTTTGCCGCCTATTTCGCCCTGCGCGATGCCATGCTGGCCGAAGGACGTGAGGTCGGGCGCATCCGCACCGGTCTCGCCGCCGTCCGGCTGATCGAGACGCCGGGGACCGAGGCACCGCTCGCCTTCGGAGTGCTCGACCCGGTGATTGCGATGCCGCCCGGCTTCATGGCGCTGCCCGACCGGCGCGCACGCGACCTCGCGCTGGCGCATGAACTGGCGCACCATCGCGGGTTCGATCTGGTCATCAATGTGGTGGTGCAGCCGCTGTTCGCGCTGCACTGGTGGAACCCGCTCGGGCGGTATGGCTGGCTCGCGCTGCGGCGCGATCAGGAGGCGGCCTGCGATGCCCGCGTCGTCGCCCGCGCCAGCGCCGAGGAACGCGCCGCCTATGCCGCGCTGATCGCCAGCTTTGCCGCCGCCCGCACCGCGATTGCCCCGAATACCGCACTGGCCGCACCGATGGCCTGCCCGGTGCTGGGCGAAACCTCGATCCTCCAACGCATAAGGAGCCTTGCCGTGATCCCATCCTCCCGCCGTCCCCGCCTGATGGGCCGCGCATTGCTCGGCGCGGCCGTGCTGGCGCTGCCGCTGACCGCTTCGATCAGCTACGCCGCAAGCGATGCGATGGTGCAGGTGCCCGAGCCGCCGGCGCCGCCTGCGCCGCCGTCCGCGCCCGGCGCGCCGCTGCCGCCGGCTTCGCCCGAGGCGCCCGAGGCACCGCAAGCGCCAACCACCATCACCCGCATCGATCCCGACACAGATCATGCCGCTGACGGCGAATGGACGGTCGATTTCGGCGACAGCTTCGATGTGGACGCAGTTGCCGAGGACTTGCGCGCGGCCGATGCTGATCTGCGCGCGGCCCGTGCCGACATGCGCGCCGCCCTGCGCGACGCTGCGGCCGACACCGACGGCGCCGCCCACGCAGAGATGCGCGCCGCGCTGCGGCAGGGTCTGGCCGAAGCCGACCGCGCGCTGGCCGAAATGCCGCGCACGCTGGCGCTGGCCCTGTCCGCAGCGCAGACAGCGCAGGCGGGAATGCCGCGCGTGGTGGTGCGGCGCGAGTGCCGTCCGGGGAGCGATGAGCCTGCCGAGACCACCACCCGCCGGGACGGCGTGCAGGTGATCACGATCTGCGATGCCCGCGTTCAGGCCTCGGCGCGCAAGGGACTGGAGGAAGCGCGCGCGGAAATCGCCCGCGACAAGGACATGTCGGACGACACCCGCGCACTGGTGCTCGAACAGATCGACCGCCAGATCGCCCGCTGGAACGCTGCCGACAGTTGAGCCTTGCGGCGACCTACTCCGCTATGGTCGGCGGCTTGGGCCGCGCAGGGTAAGGGCAGCCCTTGCCGAGCCCATGCCCCTTGAGGAAGGCGCGGCGCACCATGCCGCCTGTGTAGGCGGCCTGCAATTCGCGCTCGTTGGCGGCAGCGCCGCTGACCTCGCGCACGATCCCGCGGAACGGGATGATCGCGCCGACGATGCCTTGCCCGACAAAGCCCAGGCTGAGGGGATTGCTCTGGCCCTCGACGGCGATGTCGTAATCGGCGCCGAGCACCTGATCGAGTTCGGCGATCGCGCTCACCACCGCATCGCAGGTCCCGTCTCCGGCGGGCGTGTAGGGATCGAGCGTGGCCAGCACGAGCACGGCCGGGATCTCGCGCGCCTCGATGTTGAAATCGCGCAGCGGGGTCTTGGCTACCTCGGTCGCATCGGGATCGGGGATCACCTGCGCGGCGGCGGGCTGGGCGAGGGTTGCGCCTGCCAGCAGCAGCACGGCAAGGGGGCGCCACCTTCTATTGGGACTCGAAATAGGTGTCACAGGCGCTGTCATCGGTACTCTCCAATCCAGCCCGCAGCGCTTCCATGCGCTGGCGGCTGGTTCCGTGGGTGAAATTTTCAGGGTTGATGCGCTGGCCCGCGCCGCGCATCAGCGTAACGTCGCCGATCGCGCTGGCAGCCGCGAGGCCTTCTTCGAGATCGCCGGGTTCGATCCGGTCGCGGTTCTTGCCGGCCCACATCCCGGCATAGCAATCGGCCTGCAACTCCATCCGCACCTGCAAGGCATTGGCCCGCGAGGGATCACGCTGCTGGACGGAACGGACCTGCGATGCCAGCCCGGTGACGTTCTGGATATGGTGGCCATATTCATGCGCCAGCACATAAAGCCGCGCAAAATCGCCGCCGGTGCCCGCCATCTGCGCCAGTTGGTCGTAGAAGGCGGTGTCGATATAGATGCCCTTGTCGGCCGGGCAGTAGAACGGACCGGAAGCCGACGAGGCGCTGCCGCAGCCGCCGGTGTTCACCTGTCCGCCGGGGAACAGGTTGAGGAACGGTTCCTCGAACGGGATTCCGGCGCGCTGGAAGGCCGGTGCCCAGGTTTCGTTGAGGCTGGTCAGCGCGTTGCAGGCTTCCGTGGCATAGGCACTGCTGGTGCAGATTTCCTGCTCGCTCGGCGCATTTCCGGCCCCTGCGCCGACCGGCCCGGCCTGCTGCTGCACGCCGTCGATCATGCCGATGGTCTGCATCGGGTCGATCCCGAACACCAGCGCGCCGACCAGCGCGATCACCAGCGTGCCGCAGCCGATCCCGCCGGCCCGGCCCACGCCGCCGCCTGCGCCGCCGCTGTCGGACCGGACCCGGATCTTGGATGTATCGAACGGATTGAGCCGCATTGCAATTTCTCCCCCTGTGGCGGCCTGCGGTTCACCGCAAAGCCCTTCGCAATTTGCTGGACAGCCGCTGTGCGCAAGGCAAAAGCGGCGGTGGATTGTTCGTTGGAGGAGTTGGCGTCGATGCTCAAGAGTCCGATACTAGCAGGAAAGCGCGCGCTGGTAACAGGCTCCACCTCAGGTATCGGGCTGGCTGTCGCAAAGGTGTTGGCGGGCGAGGGGGCCGAGGTCGTGCTCAACGGTTTTGGCGAGCCTGACGCGATCGCGGCGCTGTGCGAGGACCTGGGCGCGACCTATCACGGCGCCGACCTGCTCCAGCCTGCCGCCATCGCCGCGATGATGGCAGAGATCGGCCCGGTCGACATTCTCGTCAACAATGCCGGGATGCAGCACGTCGCCCCGGTCGAGGAATTCCCGCCCGAGAAGTGGGATGCGATCATCGGGCTGAACCTGACGGCAGCGTTCCATACCACGCGGCTGGCCGTGCCGGGGATGAAGGCCAACGGCTGGGGGCGGATCATCGCCACCGCCAGCGCCCATTCGCTCGCCGCCTCGCCGTACAAGAGCGCCTATGTTGCGGCCAAGCACGCGATGGCGGGCTTTACCAAGACCATCGCGCTGGAACTCGCCACCCACGGCATCACCGCCAATTGCATCTCGCCGGGCTATGTCTGGACGCCGCTGGTGGAAAACCAGATTCCCGACACGATGGCGGCGCGCGGGATGACCCGCGAACAGGTGATGAACGACGTTTTGCTCGCCAAGCAGCCGACCAAGAGCTTCGTCCTGCCTGAAGATGTCGCCGCACTGGCGCTGTTCCTGTGCGGCGATGCGGCGCGCAACATTACCGGCGCGAATTACAGCATCGACGGCGGCTGGACCGCTGGATGAACGCGCGTGTGAGCCATGTCGCCAGCCGCTGGGTTGCGGCTCTGTTGGCGAGCCTGCTGCTGGCCGCCTGCGCCCACGTGCCGATCGAACCCTTGCCGTTCAGCGAGCGCGACGCAATCGCCGCGCGGCTGACTGCCGATATCGCCACGCTCGCCAGCGACGAATTCGAAGGTCGCAAGCCGGGCACACCGGGCGAGGCGCGCACGCTCGCCTATCTCGAACAGCGCATGGCCG
This sequence comes from Erythrobacter sp., assembly GCA_036788335.1. GTDB lineage: Bacteria > Pseudomonadota > Alphaproteobacteria > Sphingomonadales > Sphingomonadaceae > Erythrobacter. Next base: position 1,844 of record DAIQNP010000120.1, on the reverse strand, counting down.
AAATCGGGCTGGTGTCGGGCACCAACGATCCGGGCAGCTACTGGCGCGCTCCGGTTGATCTGGTGGCGAGCCGCCCGCAATCGAGCCGCATTACGTTCGGCAGCCCGCGCCGCGTGCAGGTGCTGGCCGAGGCCGAGGCGGCCGCCTTCACTCCGCGTCGCCGTGCGCTGGCGACCGGCGGCCCGCAGACCGGCGCGCCGGTGGTGTTCGCCGGGACTGTGCCCGAACGCGTCCCGCCCGAATTCGTCGCGGGCGCCGTCATGGTGATCATTGGCCAGCCCGGCATCAGCCCCGCGCAGCGCGAGGCGCTGTACCGCCAGCGCGCCACCGCTGTCATCACTGTGCTGACCAGTGAAAGCGCCATCGCGCAGGCCCGCGCCGGATATGCCCGCGAACGGGTGCTGCTGGCGAGCGAGGAGGTCGACACTCTCAGCGCCTTCGTCACCGATGCGGTGATGGCCCGGACGCTGGGCGCAGCGCGCTGGGCGGCGCTGAAGGCGCGCGCCGAAGAGGCCGAGTTCGCGGGCGAGGAGCTCGATTTGCCGGTCACGATCGAAGCCTCGTCCGATCGCCGCGAATTTGCCAGCCACAATCTGATCGGCCTGATACCGGGCCGGCTGCCGGGCTCGGGCGCGGTGCTGCTGCTGGCGCATTGGGACCATCTGGGCGAATGCGGCCCGCCCGATGCCGCCGACCGGATCTGCAACGGTGCGGTCGACAATGCCAGCGGGATCGCGGTGATGCTCGAATTGGCGCAGCGTCTGAAAGCCGGGCCGCCGCTCGACCGCGATATCTACGTGCTTGCCACCAGCGCCGAGGAAGCGGGGTTGCTGGGCGCCAAGGCCTTCGTCGCCAATCCGCCGATGCCGCTGCCCGGCATTCTGGCCGCCTTCAATTTCGACACGGTCGCGATTGCACCGGCCGGCAAGCCGCTCGGCTTCATCGGGCAGGGGCGCACCCCGCTCGACCCGCTGGTGACGGCGGCGCTGGCGCGCAGCGGACGGGTGCTCGGCGATCCCGCCTTTGCTGACAGCTTCCTTCAGCGGCAGGACGGCTGGGCGCTGCTGGAACAGGGCGTACCTGCGGTGCTGCTGTCGAGCGCCTTTGCCTCGAACGCGGTGCTGGGGCCGTTTCTCGAACAGCATTACCACCGCGCCAGCGACGCGCCCGGTGTCATCGAACTGGGCGGAGCGATCGACGACTTGCTGCTGCATGAGGAACTGGTGCGCGAAGTGGCCGACGCCGCACGCTACCAGCCCGCAGCCCGACCCTAGCCTTATCGGCGAAGCGCGGTTACATGGGCCGCCACGATTCTCCCCTGCGGGGTGAGACCTTCTCGCGATTTGGAAAGTGGCGCATATGGATATCCCGCTCGGCCTGACCTTCGACGATGTGCTGCTCCGCCCGGCGGAAAGCAGCGTCCTGCCGAGCATGGCCGATACCTCGACCCGGTTGACGCGCGAGATTGCGCTCAACATCCCGGTGCTGTCCTCGGCGATGGATACCGTGACCGAGGCCGACATGGCCATTGCAATGGCGCAACTGGGCGGGATCGGGGTGCTCCACCGCAATCTCGAAATCGCCGAGCAATGCGCTGCGGTGCGCGCGGTCAAGCGCTATGAAAGCGGGATGGTGGTCAACCCGATCACCATCGGCCCCGACGCGACCTTGGGCGAGGCGCAGACGCTGATGCAACTGCACCGGATCAGCGGCATCCCGGTGGTCGACAGCGGCGGCAAGCTGGTCGGTATCCTTACCAACCGCGACGTCCGCTTCGCTGAGAACCCCGCGCAGCCGGTGCGCGAATTGATGACGACCGAAAACCTCGCGACAGTGCCGCTCGG
>DAIQNP010000119.1:0-7885 GCA_036788335.1 Erythrobacter sp. | reverse complement strand
CGTAAGGTCGGCGCGGATTGCCGTGCTCGAAGGCGACCAGCACCTCGTCGCCGATATCGGGCAGGAACCAGCTGCCACGGTTGCCGCCGGCGAACAGCGTCGCCATCCGGGCCCAGGCGAGATAGCGCCCACCTTCAGAATCGGGCGACCAGGGCAGTTCGATCTGGATGCGGCCCTGCCCGTCAGGATCGGCCAGCGACACGACCTGCGCCGGGACGACACCGTGCCACAGCCCGCCGAGCCCCTCAGCGCCGCGTGGCTGGATGCCGGGATAGAACATGCCGGGCTTCATGCCGCGCCTCCGATACCCGGCCGGTCGCAGCGGAATTCGGTCACTGCGCCGGCGTTCGGATCGAACAGATGGGTCACCTCGGTGGCGCGATAGGTGCCGTCGAACAGGCGCCCGAGCCCCGCCAGCGTCAACCGCGCGCCGACGTGGATCAGGGGATCGGTCTCGCACAGCCCTTCGCCTGTCACGAAGTCGCGCGCCATCGCACGAAACGCGCTTTCGGCGATTTCACGCGCCTCGCTGCGGGTGGCGGGCAGGCAATGGGCGAGCACTTCGTTGCGCGCGGCGAGCTTTTCCTCGAGCAGCGCCGCGCCGCCCGTATCGCTCCCCAAATCGCTCGAAAGCAGCGAAGCGTCGGCGGTGTGGCTTGCCGCATCCTTGATGCCGACATCCCAGCCGCCGACCGTGATGGTGCTGCGCTGCCCGGCAAGGTCCGCGACGACATCAAATGCGCGCAAGGTTCCCGCCCAGCGCAGTTCGACGGCAGGCGTGCCATGATCGGCGCGGATATGCAGCGTGTCGCCCTCGACCGAGACAGTTGCCCCGAAGCGGCGCGCCAGATCGAACAGGAAGGCGAAATCGGTCTGGTTGACCTGCGCGATCAACGGAGCTGCCGCCGATTGGACGGCGACTTGCGCGGTCAGGCCGTGCGCGGCGGCGATGGTCTGGGCGACATCGGCAAGGCTCGCCTGTTCGAAGCTGCGGCTGCGGCGGGTCATTCGCAGCGCTTGCAAGCGGTCTTCTGCGCAAACTGTGATCGTTGGCGGTCCGGCTTCGGGATAGCTGCCACCGATGGCGGTGATGGTCCCGGCGAACAGCGCTGCCCCGTCGATGCTGATCACGATTTCGGCTCCGAAATCGAGTACCGAGCGGTCGTAGAACCGGAACCCGGCATCTTCGCCGCCCCAGTTGGCGAAGGTGAGCTCACCCGTAGCCATGTCCTCGATCGAGCCGTGGAGCCGGTAGCTCAGCAGCGCCGCTTCGAGTTCGGGCTGCGCGGCGCCTGCGACCGTGATGGTTGGTCGGGCGGGGCGGCTGGGGAAGCGGGGGAGGGTGGCGATCATGGGTGCTTGCTCAGGTCCGCGCCATGCGGATGCTGCGGGCCAGTGCCATTCGCATCCGGCGATGCTCGGCGCGCTGGTCGGCCTGTTGCGCGCCGGATGTTGCCGCTCCCCCGGCAGGCGGGGCATCTGCGAGGATCTCGAATTCGCCGATCACGACAGTCATGGCATTGCTCCTAATCGATCCGCAGTCTGGGCAGGGGCAGGGGCAGGGCCGGGGCCGTGCCAAGCGGGGTAGGTGCCGTCACAGGCCCCAGTGCAGGCGCCGACAGCCGCGCGCTGACCTGCGGCCGGGGCAGTCTTGCGTTGAGGTCGATCAGCTTGCCGGGCGGCATCCGCAGCGGATCCTCGATCCCGTTGGCCGCGGCGATCGACTGCCAGTCGCGCCCTTTGCCCTTCTTGTCGGCCATCTTCTGGAGGCTGTCGCCGTCCTGCGCCTGCTGGAGCGGCCGCGCGCCCTGCTGCTGGGGGACCCTGCCGTCGCCCGCGAAATCCGACACCAGAATCTTCTGCTGCGTAAACCCCAGCGCCATGTTGGCGCGCAGCGGCTTGCCTTCGGGCGAGAAGAACTCGAGGTTCTCCTCCATCGATGTCACCAGCCCGTCGAAGATCAGGTTGGCCCATTGGAACCGCACGGCGGGGGGCACGAACTTGGTCTCGTCGCCCGAAAAGGGCTGCGGTGTCATGAAGTAAAGCACCTCGGCGGTCTTGCGCCGCACATCGTCGACCGGGTCGGTGTCCATCGCGGTCACATCAAACCACAGCGTCACGGTCAGCGTGGTGCTGCCTGCGCCCACGAATTGCTGGCCTGCGGTGCCCCCGGCCTGATCGCCGCCTTCGGGCTGCTGCACCTGGTTGGCAAAGGCAAGCTTGAGCGTTTCGGGATTGAACTGCACCTCGACCGACTTGCCGCCATCCTTGACGGCGGCAAAATCGTCGGCGAGTTCGATCAGGCGGGCCATTGCAAGGGTGGTCGCGCTCATGCGGCGGCTCCCCCGGCCTGCTGCCCTGCGTCTTCAACCAGTTCGAACTTGTCGTAGGCGAGCTGGAATTCCTCCACCGCGATTCCCCCGTCCTTCGCGCTCAGGGCCGGAACCTTGAGCTTGGTGGGGATGCAGCGGGTCAGGCGAAACCGGGCGAGTTCCTGCTTGCCGTCGGCTGCCAGCATGATCACGTCGGCGCTGGCCCGCAGATAGGGGTCTTCGACCGAACGGCGGAACCACTTCCACAGATCGAGATTGCCGGTCATGCCGCGCTTCAGGGTGAGGTTGGTATAGTTGATCACCGCAGGCACGCGCCACATCCGGTCATTGGCCCCGCCCGACCGGATCGTCTGGACGTCCATTGTCATGTCGAGCCCGTCGCATTCGGCAAAGGCTGCTTCGCACAGCGGCTTGCTGTCGCCCTGCGGGGTGATCTCGACCGCGTAGTTGAAGGTGGTCCAGGGCCGGTCGGCGAGCGCCATCAGCGGGCCTCCTCAAGCGTCAGGCGTTCGCCCTGCTGGACAAGCACGACCCGGATGAATTCGAGCGGGCGCGACGGGGCGATACCGATCTCGGCGAGAATCCGGCCCGCATCGCGGTCCTGTGCGGAATCGCGCAGCCGGATGAAGTAGCTTTCGCGCGAGACCTTGCCGGCAAAGGCACCGCGGCGTTGCAGGATGTCGAGGTGGTCTGTCAGCTCGCGTTCTATGGCGCGCCGCACCGCCGGGCCGTTGGGCTCGAATACGAAGGTGCGGCCGAGCGACAGCACCATCCGGCGCAGCATCATGATCAGGCGGCGGACATTGACTTGCCCCCATTCGGGCTCGCCGGACAGGCTGCGCGCGGCATGGGGGACAAACCCGCGCGGACGCGGCAAAAGGAGGTTGATGCGGGCCTGGTCCGCCGCCGGCCAATCCTCGCGGGCGATCGCGGGATAGAGCGCCACGACGTTCGCAAGGTCCCGGTTGGCTGCCACCAGCCACGTCCCGCGCGTGCGGGCGAGCCCAGCCATCGCTCCTGCCACCGCGCCATCGGCCGGTGCGGCGATCAGCGCATCCTCGCCGCCGCCCACGATCCACGGATGAAACAGCGCGGCATAGGACAACGCGCGATGCTCCCCGCTGTTCAGCGCGCGATCGCCGAAGCCGGGCGTCACCAGCCGCGCCGCATAGCCCTGCGCATCGTCCGCGCGGAAGGTGCGCGGAAGCGACAGAATCGCTGTCATTGCCGCTGATCCGGCGGCGAGCCGCAACATGGCGACATGCACCCGCAGCAACTCGTCCGGATCGCCCGGAAGCGCGGCATAATCGCTCGCGCGCACCACCACCCGGCGCGCGGCATAGGGCGTTACATTGCCGTCACGCTCGGTTCGCAACCGGTAATAATGGGCGCCTTCGCTGCGCCCGGTCAGGGTCAGAGCGGCACCGGTCCCGCGCCAGATTTCGGACGCATCGGCAAAATCGTGACGCGCGGCTTCTTCAAGGACAAAGACGGTGTTCTGGTCGCTTGTTGCAAAGCCAAGGCGGAAGCTGCCGTCGCGGGACGGTCCGCGCGGGGCGCTGAGGCGCGGGGTCGCCAGCACTCTTACCGTGCTGTCGAGAAATCCGGCGAAATCGGGCGCCGCCAGCGCCTGATCCCGGTTGGTAAGGCATGGGCCGGTGTGACCGTGCCAGTTGGGCGGCGCATAGGCCCCCGGCGCCGGGTCAGGCAGGGCAGAGATATCGTCACGCAGCGCCCAGCCGGGATGGGCGGCGTCAGGCGCGCACAGGATCGAGGCATCTCCGACCGAATCTCCGGGAATGTCGTATGCGGCGTGGACGCCGAACAAAGGCCGGTTTTCCAGATCGTGCCGCTGGACCGCCAGCCCGTCGATGGCGCGGACGGGTTGGCCGGCGAAGGCCGGATCGACAAACAGCCGATGGTCGAACGGCACCAGCCCGCTGCGTTCCAGCGCGCGGCGCTCGCCGGTCGGGAACGGCAGGCTGGCTGGCCCGAAATCGGCGTTCAGTCCCAGCGGGATGAAGGCGGCGCGCAGGAACGGACGATGAGCGGGCAGGGCGGTTCCGGCGACAAAGGCGCGGGCAAGGTCGTCTGCCGATATGGTCCCGGCATGCCTGTCCTGCGCGGCGGCGAGATCGGCAACGAGGCCCGCCGGGACCGCGCACAGCGGGCGGTCGATGGCCGCACGGCCTGTGTCGGCGGCATAATGCGCCTCGTCGCCAATCATCGCGAACAGCGAGCGGGGGGCTTCGGGAGTCAGCGCCATGTCGCTGTCGATCCGGGTCGCACCGCCCTTCTCGGTGCGCAGATCGATGCTCAGCCTGCTGGCGACGAAGGGCGTTTCCGGGAGCCGCGATCCGACCTGCTGCCAGGCCGGGCCGCTGGCCTCTGCGCCTTCGACGCTGTCGGCACGCAGCCATATCGCCTCGCCCTGCTGGAAGAACAGCACCCAGGACCCTGCGACCAGTTGCGGGTAGGGCCGGTCCAGCACCACGCGGCTGGTTCGGCCTTCGAAGAATTGCCCCGCCACACGGTTGCGGCGGTTGGTGAGCCGGGCATGACCGGTCTTGGCCGGAGTCTCCGCCAGGATTTCGAGGAAGGAACCCGACCATGCCGCCCAGCACCGATCATGCTCGCGGTGGACGATCTTGGCATAGCGCAGGATCCGCGCGTCATATTCGCGCAGTTCGATCAGGTCGCCGACCGACAACGCCGCATTGGTGCGGAAGCGCAGCCCCCAGCGGTGCGGTTCGGGAGAACGGATGGCGAGCGGGGCCCGTGTCGTCCGCGCGCTCAGGGCAAGCCCGTCCGACCACGCGCCGGCCGAGGCGGCCTCCAACACGGCCGGCGCGACCCTGCTTTCGCCGGTAGAAACCCGGGGAAGGCGGCTCAGCACGCCGAACAGCGGGTTGCGGTTGGTGGACATGATCGCGGTGTCGGGGACCATGTGCCCCGCATCGCGCCATGCCTGCACGAGTTGTGCGCTCCAGCCGATCCGGATTACCCAGCAGCGCACGCCGCCGTTGGAAAAGAAGGCCCTGACGCTGGCGCCGAGGTGGGCCGACAGCAGGGCTCCGCCCGCTTGATCCACCGCGAGCGACGCCGCGCCGCCGAACACCGCCTCGAAAGCTGCCGGCGACTCCACCAGGACCGGGCGATGGCACGGCCCGCGCGCAGCGATGCCGACGAACACCGCGACATCCATGCGCGGGAACCGGTCGCCTGCCTGCGCAGGCGGATCGGTATCGACACGGATGCCGGGAAGGCGGTGCGCGGCAAGCATCGCCCTATTCCATCTCCAGCCGTTCGTAGGCCAGCACCAGCTCCTGCATCGCGACATCGGTGCCCTTGGCGTTGAGCGGCCCGCCGGTGTATTTCATGATCCGCGCCCGGACGAGCTTCCAGGTGATGATCGTCTCGTTATGGTCCTCGCTCATCAGCGAGATGGTGACCGTGCGCATCGCATTCACCGCGCCGTTGCGGATGTCGTCGAGCCACTGGTAAAGCGTCAGCGATCCGATGATCCCGGTCTTCAGCGTGACATCGCTGGCCTTGATCAACCCGTTGACCTTCATCACCGAATTTTCGAGGCTGTTGCCGTTGCGGTATTCGGCGATGGCCACTTCCATCCCCATCCCGCTGGCTTCCTGAAAACCGGCGTCGGGGCCGTCGGTATTGCCGGTGCCCATGTCGACCAGAAAGTTGAACTGGTTGACGGGGCGCTGCTTGAGCACTGCCATGATCTAGTCTCCTCAGACTTTGCCGTCGGCCGTCCACTGGCCGATGCGGAAGATGACGAATTCGGCGGGCTTGAGCGCGGCAACACCGATCTGGCAGACCAGTCTGCCGTTATCGATGTCGTTCTGGGTCATGGTGGAGCGGTCGCACTTGACGAAATAGGCGTGCTCCGGCCGCTCCCCGAGCAGCGCTCCGTTCTGGAATTCGTTGAGCAGGAAATCCTCGATCGTGCGGCGGACATTGGCCCACAACCGCTCGCCGTTCGGCTCGAACACGGCCCATTGCGTGCCCTTGTCGATCGAGCGTTCGAGATAGGCGAAATAGCGCCGCAGGTTGACGTATTTCCATTCCGGATCGCTGGTCATGGTGCGTGCGCCCCACAGCCGGTAACCGCGCCCCTCGAAGAACCGGAAGCAGTTGATCGCTTCGGGGTTCAGCACCTCCTGCTGCCCGGTATTGATGGTCTTCTCGAACCCGATCGCGAGGTTCACCACCTCGTTGGCCGGGGCCTTGTAGACCGCCCGTTCGACATCGTTGCGGGCGTAGATGCCGGCCACGAAGCCCGACGGCGGATAGTGGTTCTCGCGCCCGGTTTCCGGGTCGATGATCCGCACCCAGGGATAGTAGAAGGCGGCATATTTCGAATCGAACTTGCCGCGATAGCTGCGCACGTCGGAGATCGACTGGCCCGCGATGCTGTCGATCACCGCGATCCGGTAACGCATCCGCTGCGCATGGCTGATCAGGGCATTGGCGACGCTCTGGGCGTTGGCCTCGGTATAGCTCGACCCGGGCGCGGCGACGATCGCGATGTCCTCCAGATCCTCCAGCGCGGTCAGTCCGGTCTTGAGGTTGGTGTCGGCATCGACCGCGCCTTCGTAATGCGTGCCCTGCGGCGGTTCCCCGTCGGAGCCCTGGGTCAGGAAGAACTCGGCGTCCATGAACGGCGCGCTGCCGTCGTTTTCGTCAAGCTCATCAAGCGTAAAACGGTTGGGGGCGGCAGCATTGACGAGGTAATCCGACAGGAAATCGAGCCCGTTACGGTTCGCGCCTGCGGCATCGAGAATGGCCTCGGCGGTCGCCAGCCAGTCCTGCGCGGCGGCAAGGTCGGCAGCCGTTTGGTCCTTGGCCGCCTGCGCCGCATTCAGGGCTTCCACTGCGGTGTTGAGTGTCTCCTGAAGCACCACCGGGTCCGACCCGCCGGGCGGCGTATCGACATCGTCCTGAGCCTCGTCACGGGCGGTGGTGGCGGCGTCCAGCGCATCCTGCGCGGCGTCGTCCGCGTCCTGCGCCGAGTCGACCAGAGCTTGCGCCGCGTCCCGCTCGGTCGTGGCCTCGGCGGTGGTCAGTTCTGCTACGACGATCGGGATCGAGCGCGCCGCCGACAGGCTTTCGGGGACTCTCCCGAAATAGGCGAAGACCGAATCCGGCTTGCCGTTGCGGCGATGGCCGTTGTCGAGCGCGAGACCGCCGGCGGCGAAGAACGGCAGGCCCGGCGTGGTCGGTTCGACCAGCACGGTCGCGGTCACGATCCGCACCACCGCATCGGCATTGGCGGGCAGGTTGCCTGAGATGTCCTGCAATTCGAAGGTCGTGCCGTCGCCGTCATCGAAGGTCCAGGTGTCCTGCAACTCGTCGCGGGTCAGCAGATAGAGGCCGCGACGGTCGCCCCCGATATCGACATTGTCGACATAGACGACATCGCGGTGCACCGCCCCGCGCAGCCTCGCCATCGGGCTGCCGGCCACCGTCTCTGTGGTGTAGCGATTGGGTCCGGCATAGAACTGCAAGCGCACCCGCGAGGCACCGGCCTC
>DAIQNP010000118.1:0-7993 GCA_036788335.1 Erythrobacter sp. | reverse complement strand
GTTCAGCTTCGCTTCGGCTTACGCGCCATAAGGCGCGGCGGCCGGTCGGCCTTGCGGCGCTGTGCGCCGTTTGGTGCCATGCGCGCTGTTGGTGGCTCCGCGCCCACCGCCAACCCCTCCCGCACGCGGGAGGGGAGCCGCGGCACCACCCCGCTCGCTCATCGCGCTGACCGGCGGCGCAGCCGCCGCAAGCCCGACCGGGCGCCCGCAGCGACGCGCCCGCAGGGCGTGTGAGCGAGGATTTCGCAGCGCGGAGGCGCTGCGGAAGTCAGGGATTTTCCTACTTGGAAAATCCCTGACACAAAGACTCCATGACCAAACGCCCGTCCCCCACCGCCCGCCCCGTCATCCGCAACAAGCGCAAGATCCCCAAGCAGGCGACCTCTGCGGTGGCCTTCGAACTTGCGCCGCCCGCGCCCGATGATCCGCTGCTCGACTTCATGCCGGTCCCCCATGCGCGGCCGCGCGCCAATTCGATTACGCCCGATGTGCAGCGCGCCTTCATCGCGCAGCTCGCCGCCACCGGGATCGTCACGCAGGCCGCGCGGCATGTCGGCAAGAGCATGGAGGCGCTCTACAAGCTGCGCCAGAAGCCGGGCGCGGAAGGCTTTCGTGCGGCGTGGGATGCGGCGATTGACCGGGGGGTGGCGCGGCTGGAGGATTCCGCGCTCGCCCGTGCGATCCAGGGCGAGGAGCGGCTGATCCTCCACGGCGGCCAGGTCGTCGCGGCGGAGCGGCGGCACAACGAGGCGCTGGTGATGTTCTTCCTGCGCCATCGCCTGCCGCACCGCTATCAACGCGACCAGAAGCAGGAGATCGGCCCCGGCCATCCGGCCTACGAACGGATCGCGGCGGACTATGCCGCCGAGCAGCGGCGCAAGGCCAATGATCCGGAACAGGTGGCGCGGATCCGCCGGACGCTCGATGCCAAGGTCGCGGCATGGCACAAGGCCTTCATCGCGACATGGGAAGCGCGGCTGGCGGCGGTGGGGATCGACCTTGCCGATCCGCGCTTTGCCGAGCGGGCCAGGGCGTTGCAGGCCGAGGGGCGCTGGCCCGAACACCCGCTGGTGCCTGCGGCCGATGGCGATGCGGGCAACCGGCCCGGCCATTGCGACGATGCACACAGCGGGTCGGCGCCGCCGGACTGACCGCGCCGGAACTCCGCGCCGCGCCGATCAGGCGACGAGGCGGTAGTCGGGCTGGCGGTGCGTGCCGAGGTGGCCGAAATAATTTTCCAGCCGGTCGCGGGCGGACCCGGTGAGCCGCAGGAAGGCCCGGCGCTTGTCGTTCTCGTCAGGCACGCGTTCGACGTAGCCGCGGTCCTCGAGCATGGCGACATAACGCAGCGCGGTGGTCTGCGCGACGCCGCTGCCGTAACACGCCGAGGACACCGACAGGCGCTCGCCCTTGAGTTCGGCGCGGTAGAGATCGATCATGATCGCCCACACCGGATCGAAGAAGAAATCGGTGTCAAAATACTTCAGCCGACATTTGCGCGCCGCGATGCTGGCCTCCACCGCTGCCAGGGTCGCATCCTTCGCCGAAGGGCCTGCGTAACTGCATGGCTGCGCGACAGGCAGCGTCGTCACTTCCTTGACGTGAGGCGACTTATGGACCGATTTTTCGGCGATGCCCGGGTTCGGGGTCTGGTCCGCGGTCAGATCCGCGCCGTGCGGGGCGACTGCGCCGGTCACCGGTGTCACCAGCGAACGCAAGGTCATTTCGAGCCGGTCGAGGCGCTCGCACACAAGATCGATGTCGTTGTTCATGCCCCATCATCTAGAGCAGAAATAGGGAAATACCTGTCCCCTAGTTAGACTACGTTGTTTGTGCTAAGATTACTGGAGATGATTCTTAGAGAATTTCTAAGGAAAAAAGTAAGGTGAGGTTAACCAATCGCGCCACTCATGATGAAGAAGTTTTAATGCCAGCTACTGACAAAAACAAAACCAGGTTAAAAAAAATCATTGACGCCACAACCGTCTCGGACGTGCTCGACACCATGTTCGCGTCATGCAAGGCGCTCGGCGGGACTAAACTGAGTTATCAACCTGAGACTATGTTCGAGGGCATTTCCTACGCCAGATCGGAAGTGTTTGCCTTCGGGTTCCCGCAGGAATGGGTCACGCTGTACACCGATGAGGCGGGCAAGCTGCACGACCCTGTTCCGGAATATATCATGCAGACCGGGCGCGCGATGACCTGGCGCGAAGCCTTGTCGAACATCACGCTGAACGAGGCGGCGCGCAACCAGCTCATGATCGCGAAGGAATACGGACTGCAGTCGGCGCTCGGCTTTCCCTTGTGGGGACCGAAGGGCCAGAACGCCTTTGCCGCGATCATCTTTGCCGAAGCCGACCCCGCGATTTCGCCGGACGTCCTGCACGATGAACACATGTTCCTGCTCGCCGGGCACTGGAAGATTCTCGAGCTGACATCGTCCGACACACCCGAGCTGACCCTGTCCGAACGCGAGCGTCAGGTGCTTGGCTGGATCGCCAAGGGCAAGAGCAATTCCGATGTCGCCAGCATCCTGGCAATTTCGCCCGAGACGGTGGCGACCTACACCCGCCGCATCTACGGCAAGCTCGAATGCCACGACCGTGTCGGCGCCGTCGTCAAGGCGTTGCGGCTGGGACTGATCCGGCTGTAACGGGAAGCCAAGCCAAAGCTTCCCGTTCATAAGCTCCCTATTCCCAAGCGCCGACGCGCAGCCTCTGCCAGTAGGGTGACATTCAAGCTTGCCCGCGACACAGGGTCGGTCCGTGACCGCCAGCCTGACCAATACCTAATATGAGTTAGAGTAGTATCTACTTGACCCGTTACGGTCGCGGCCACGTGGAAAATTCGTTGCCCCTGACCCCGGACCGCGCAATCGCCTTGCGTCGCGAAGCAGATCGGGTGCTGGCAGACCCGGTGTTCCGCAGATCCCCAATTCAAAGCAAGCTGCTGCGCTTCCTGGTCGAGACCAGCGTGCGCGGCGGTCCGCCGCCGTCGCAGTTCGAAATCGCCGTCGATGCGCTGGGCAAGACCGACGATTTCGACATGGTCAACGACAGCTATCCGCGGGTGCAGATGTCGCGGCTGCGGACCAATATCGATCATTACTACGCGCGCAGCCAGCCGGGCGCAGCCGGGCGGCTGATGCTGCGACCGGGCAAGTACCACATCACGCTGGAACAGGTCCCGCAGCCGCCAGCCGCCAGCGGCGAGGCCAATTCGAACGCCGCCCTCGCGCCCGCGGCGACGCCTGCGCCGGCGCCCGCACCCGAACCCGACAGGCGGTGGCTGGCGGGTCTCTCCTCACCTGCGGCAGCGTTGATCCTTGCCGGTATCATCGCGCTGGCCCTTGCGGTGCTGCTGGGGCAGACCGCGCTGGAACGGGATGGTCCGACCACAGGCGTGCCGCAGCTGGTGATCCAGCCGGCGATCGGCGGTCTCGAAGCCGGAGATGCCGAAGGGCGCGAACTGGCCAAGGGCGTGCTCGAAGCTGCCGAACTGCAACTGGCACATTCGCTGTTCACCCGCACACCGCCGGTCGGCAGGTCTGCGCCGGACGCCGAATACCGGGCGCGGATCGGTTTTGCCCGGCGCACAGCCAGCAACAGGCTGTCTGCTACCGTGGTGCTGACCCACCGTGACGGCGAACAGCTGTATTTCGGCCAGATCGAGCATGATCCCGATGCGCCGCGCGCGCTGATCGCCGGGATCGAAGTGGCCATGATCCAACTGATTTCGCCGCAGGGCGCGATCGCCCGGCGCGAAGTGGCCCGGATCGGCGAGGAACCGCGCTCGGCCTTCGAATGCTTCATCCTGATCGAGAACGGGCAGGGCGATGGCCGCACGGCGCGCCCGCTTACCGATCGCTGCCTTGCCGACTACCCCGACAGCGAGTTCACCCCGTACTGGCATGCCCGCCGCGCCTATGAGGCCTATCAGGCCGATATTCTGGCTGGCCGCCCGCTCGCCAAGGCAGGCCAGCCGTGGGACGACCTGCGCCGCTCGCTCGACCGCTCGCCCTTCAACCCCTTCGCCAATTTCGTGCTGGCCAAACTGGAACTGGCGCAAGGCGATTGCGCGGCGGCTGCGCCCTTCATGGAACGGACCTTCCTTGCCGGCAGCGGCTATCCCGCGCTGGTCACCGCGCTCGAAGCCGAGGCGGCACCCTGCGTGGCGCCCGGTCAGCGCGTGCGCGACCGGGCCGAAACACAGGCGCTGTTCGATCGCCACCCGCATCCCAATCCGATGTTCCAGAACTATCTGATGCTGTCATCGCTGGCGCATGGGCAGCCCGAAGAAGCCCGCCGCATCGCTGCGCGCACGCTGGTGCGCCCGAGCGACGGACCCGAAGCGCAGGTCGCCGCGCTGCTGCAACGCGCCGCGCGCGATCCGGCCTTTGCGCAGGCCAACGGCCCGCTGCTGGCCAAGGCGCTGAGCCCGTTCGTCTGGAACCCGCGCAGCGCGCAGGCGATGATCCTCGCCTTGCAGCGCGCCGAGCCTGAGGTCGCCATTCCGGCGGCCTGACCCGTCAACCGGCGGTGAGGAAGGTGACCAGCGCGCGCACCTTGCGGCTGCGCCATTGCGGCAGCGGTGCGATCAGCCAATAACCGCGGCGTGCATCGTCCGGCCCTTCGAGCACTTCGAGCCGCCCGGCCGCCACCGCCGCTTCGGCCAGCGCCAGCGGCAGGACAGTGCGCCCCATTCCGGCCAGAGCCGAATCGAGCGCCTGTCCGGGGCTTCCGGCCTTGATGCAGGGGCTGATCCCGTCGGGAAGCGGCGCCCCCGGCCAGTCGATCCATCGGGTCCGTGCCGCAGGCAGCGCATCGGGCGCGGCAACCGTCACCCGCCGGGGGGGCGTCAATTGCACGCCCTCAAGCTCGCCCGGACCGTCGACCAGCCGGATCGCCAGATCGAGATTGGCCTCGGTGAAGTCGGCGTGTTCGTCGGCGGAAAGGATATACTGGATGCCCGGCGTATCGGCCTGAAACCGGGCAAGGCGTGGGCCGAGCCACTCGGCGAAAAATTCGCGCGGGACCGCGATGGTGTAACGGTCCGATGCCTGCCCGGCCTGCATCGCATCGACGCTTTCCTCGAACTTCAAAAAGCCTTCGCGCAAGGGATCGAGCCCGGCTACCCCTTCGGGGGTCAGTTCCAGCCCCTTGCTGGTGCGGCGGAACAGCACCGCGCCAAGATGGTCCTCGAGCGCGCGGATCTGCTGGCCGACCGCTGCCGGGGTCACCGCCAGTTCGTCCGCCGCGCGGGTGAACGACAGGTGCCGGGCTGCCGCGTCGAACACGCGCAGGGCATTCAAGGGGAGATGGGTGCGCTTCACGCCTGCCCGATTAGGCGCGCGCGCCGCGCACGGCAAGATGGCGCAGCGGCGCGGCCGACGTCCGGATCAGCGCCGGATTAACGGGGCAGCCGGCCTTCCGCTGTTTCGGGGGCGTTGAGCGGGAAGAAGGGAATGCGCACTTCGGCCGGCGAGCCATCGGGGCGCTGGAAGGTGTAGAAACCCTCCATCGAGCCGAACGGGGTCGTCAGCGGGCAGCCCGAGACATAATCGTGGCTCTGGCCGGGGCTGAGCAGCGGCTGTTCGCCGACCACGCCTTCGCCATCGACGTGATTGACCATCCCGCGTCCGTCGGTGATCCGCCAGTGCCGGGTGCGCAGGCGCATCGGCTCGTGCGAGGCGTTTTCGATGCGGATGTGATAGACCCAGAACCACTTGCCCGCCTCAGGATGAGACTGTTCGGGCAGATAGTTCACGGCGACCCGGACGGTGACCCCATCGGTGGTGGCGGAGTGCTGGAAGAATTCTTTCATGTCGGGGCCTCAGACTAGCGATTTGCGTGACCGTCACAAGAGGGGGAACGCGGTTAATCCACGCTGTATCCCGGACAAGGGGGCGATTTTCCCCAGACACGGCATCTTGCAGGGCTGCGCCCGCCCGTCAGGATGCCGGATTGTCACGCTGCCCTACCCTGCCCGGATCAGAACGCCGCCCAGCTCTCAGCCTCTTCCTCCTCCCATCGCGGCGCCGGACTGCCGTGATGGCGCAGCGCCATGACCGGGGCGTGCGAGACCGACGGCGCGGTCCGGTGCAATGGCCGGGGTAAAAGCCCCTCGCCCGCGCGTTCCGCTTCATGCTGATCGACCCGGAACTGATCGACCAGCCGACCAAGCTCGGCGGCCTCGTTGGCGAGGCTGCGCGCGGCGGCGGTCGATTGTTCCACCATTGCGGCGTTCTGCTGGGTGACCCGGTCGACATCCCCGAAGGCGATGTTGATCTGGGCGAGACTGGCGGCCTGGGATGCGGCGGTGCCGGCGATGTCGGCGACCTGTGTGTTGACCTCCCCCAGCCCTTTCAGGATCGATTCCAGCAATGTGCCGGTTTCGTTGACCAGCGTGACCCCCTGCCCGACCTGTTCGCTGCTCGACAGGATCAGGCGCTTGATGTCGCGCGCGGCGTCGGCGCTGCGCTGGGCCAGCGCCCGCACTTCGGTGGCGACCACGGCAAAGCCACTGCCCGCCTCCCCCGCCCGCGCCGCTTCGACGCCTGCGTTGAGCGCCAGCAGGTTGGTCTGGAAGGCGATTGCGTCGATCACGTCGATGATCTGCCGGATCTCGGATGCGGAATGCGCGATCCCGGTCATGGCATCGACCGCATGGCGCACCACCTCGCCGCCATCGGACGCTTGCTGGTGGGTCTGGGTCATTGCGGTCTGCACGCGGGCGGTGCTTTGGGCCGATTGCTGGACCAGCGCGGTGACCTGGTTCATCGTCGCTGCGGTCTCTTCCAGACTGGCGGCCTGCTGTTCGTTGCGGCTCGCCAGATCGTTCGAGGCGTAGTGGATCTCGTCGGCGCCGGTGCCCACGCCCTGCGCGCTCGCCTTGACCTGTTGCATCATGGTGGCGAGCCGGTCGACCGAGACATTGAAACCATCGCGCAGGGTTTCGTACTCGGGCGGCAGGGGTCCGTTCATCCGGTAGGTGAGGTCGCCCACCGCCAGCCGGTCGAGCGAGTGGCTGAGCGCATCGACGATCTCCTGCTGCTTGATGGCGTTGGCCCGCTCGGCATGGGCCGAGGCGCGGAACACCTCGATCGCGCGGGTCATCGTGCCGACCTCGTCGTTGCGGTGGTCGGTGGTGACACCCGCGTCGAGATTGCCGGCCGCCATGTCCTGCATCACGGTCGCGGTCTGTGCCAGAGGCTCGATCACCCGGCGGCGCAGCAGCACCAGCGCCGCGCCCACGCCGGCGGCAATCAGCAGCCCGGCCAGCACCAGAATGGCGGTGGTGAGAGCGAGCGTGTCGGCCGCGTCCCGAGCCAGGGCGGTCTGGTACTGCGCGGCATCGGCCACCAGCCGGTCGATCTGCGCGCGGTGCGCCGCATAGGCATCGGCCAGGCGGCGCGACGCGCGATCGACCGCGACCCGGTCCCCGCGCCTGGCAGCCGGGACCAGTTCCTCGTCCACCAGCGCCCAGAACGCACGGCCATCGCGTTCGACGGTTTCGGCCAAGCCGTCGCGCAGTCCGGGTTCGAGATCCGAGGCCGCCCAGTAGCGTGCGCGCTCACCGAACGCCGCTTCAAGCGCCGTAAGCCGCCCGGCCCGCGTCTCCACGCTGGCCGGGTCACGCGCGATCAGGGTCGCTTCGAGGTAGGATTCGATCAGATAGGCCGGCGGCGGCAGGATGTCGGCGTTGAATTCATGCAGCTGCTGGTTGGTGCGATGCATCTCGCCGCCGAACCGGATCCGGTCGATCGAAGTGGCGGACAAGATGGCGGCGACGCCGATGATGCCAGTCAGCATCATTGCGCCTCTGGCACTGGTTTGCCGAATCGACATTGATTAACTCCATTCCTCCAGCCCGCACGGCCGTTCGATGAAGTTGTGCTACGCCGAGGTCTGCTGCGCCAAACTGACCATGTAACTTCGCAAAAATGCGTATCGGCGTAACGCGGCCTCGATCAATCGAGCTGTGTTTCTCC
>DAIQNP010000117.1:7103-8108 GCA_036788335.1 Erythrobacter sp. | reverse complement strand
TGATGCGGCAACCACGCTGGCGCGGCTGGCGGCCTTTGTTGCCGGGGAAAGGGCGTCGGCATGACCCACGCCATGTCGAACATCGCCTGGTTGCCTGCCGAGCGGATCGGCGCCTATGCCATTCTGGCCGAGACCGGGATCACCGGGTTGGAGATCGCGCCGGGACTATTCTTCCACGCCGCCGCCGATCCCTTCGCACCCGATGCCGCCAGCGCCCGCGCCGCGCTGGCCGAAGCGGCGGACGCGGGACTGCGGCTCGTTTCGATGCAATCGCTGCTGTTCGGCGTGCCAGGCGCCGCGCTATTCGAGGGGCCGGAGCCGCGCGCTGCCTTTACGCGCGCCATGCGCCGCGCAATTGCGCTGGCCGGACGATTCGCCATTCCCAATTTGGTGTTTGGCTCCCCTGCCCAGCGCCGCGTGCCCGAACACCTGCCGCTGGCCGATGCACTGGCCGATGCGGCCGACCTGTTCCGCCTGCTGGGCGAAGACGCCAGCGCGGCTGGCACCGTGATCGCCATCGAGCCCAACCCGGCTGCCTATGGCACCAATTTCCTGACCACGCTGGAAGATGCCGCACGCTTCGTGGCGCTGGTCGATCACGCTGCCGTGACGCTCAACCTCGATCTGGGCGCGATGCACATGAACGGCAGCTTCGGCGAGGTTCCCGCTCTGCTGCCAGCGTTGCTGCCGGTGATTAGCCATGTCCATGTCAGCGAGCCGCATCTGGCCCCCGCCCCTGCCTCGCCCGACGCGCTGGCACCGGTGCTGCGCGATTTGGAAGCGCACGGCTATGCTCGCGCGATTGCGATCGAGATGAAACGCAGCGATGCCGGACTGGCCGATGTACGGCAGGCCGCGGCGAAGCTTAATCACGCGGCAGCGATGGCGGAGACGGCCGATGCGTGAGCCCGATCCCACCACCTTCACCAAGCCGCGCGAGGATGTCGTCGTCTCGGCCTGCTTTTCCGAACTGACCGCGTCGGACGCGGCCTTTGCCACCATCCG
>DAIQNP010000117.1:0-7093 GCA_036788335.1 Erythrobacter sp. | reverse complement strand
GGCCGCGACGCTCGACGGGGCGTTCCGCTTTCGCGAGGTCATCCTGGTGGTCGAGGACAGCCAGCGCGCCGCGTTTCTGGATCTGGTCCAGCAGGTGTCCGATGTACGTCTGTTCGTGGTGCGTAAGGGCACGGAGTATTACGAGCGCCGGGTGATCGCCGCCGAAGAAGCGATCGGCGATCTGGTGCTGATCGGCAATATTGACGAGGTCGCGCAGCTCGACATGCTGGCATTCCTCGCCCATGCCGAGCGCAGCGGTGCGATCGCACTCGCCAATCGCGGTGTGCGTCGACCGGTCAAGGACTGCCTCGCATGGCCGCTCATCGCGCTCGGGCGGCTTGCGGGCTTCAAGGTCAATCCCAGCGACTTTCAAACCAGCGCCATGCCGCGCACCCTGCTCAACCGCATCCTTGCCCATGACGAGCCACGCCTTGCGCTGCGCTTCCCCCCGCGCGATCCGCTGCTGCCGGTCGCCTATTTTCGCGCGGCACACAATGTGGCGTCACGCACGGCATTGCTCGGCCTGCCACGCCGGTTTCTGCTGCTGCAAACGCTGCTGGTCTACCTGGCACCGTTGATGCTGTCGGTGGTGGCGATCCTTTCGACCCTGCTGGCGCTGGTCGGCTTTGCCTATGGGGCGTACATCGTTGGCGCGGTGGTGCTGGTCGATACGCTCGCGCCGGGATGGCTTACCACCAACATCATGCTAGCGGTCAGCGCGGCCTTCATGGGGCTGTCGACGCTCGGCCTCAGCCTCGGGCTTCAGCATCTGCTGCGCCAGCACAGCAAGTTGCGCAGCCAGCGGGTATCGGAGGAGGTCAACCGCATCGACCTGTTCGGCAAGGTCGCAAGCGATCTCAACGTCGAACTGGAAAGCGATGCCCGGTCGCTTGCTGCGCGGCCGTAAGCGGTGGGTCGACCCGTGCAGACCCGGTATGACTACATCGTGATCGGCGGCGGCTTTTACGGGTGTTGCCTTGCGCTCTATCTGCGCTCGATTTCGCGGCGGGTGCTGGTGGTCGAGGCCGGGCCGGCGCTGATGACGCGGGCGTCGCGCGTGAATCAGGCGCGCGTCCACACCGGGTTTCACTACCCCCGTTCGGCCGCCACCGCGGTCAAGTCGATGCTGCTGCACCGCCGGTTCCTTCAGGATTTTCCCGAGGCGGTGGTCGACGATTTCCAGATGCTCTACGCCATCGCCCGGCACCGGTCCAAGATCACGGCGAAAAAATTCCACCGCATGTTCCGCGACATGGGCGCGCCGATCGCGTCCGCCCGGCCGAATAACCGTGCCCTGTTCGACCCCGATTTCGTCGAAGACGTGTTCGAGTGCCACGAAGTCGCCTTCGATCACGCGATCCTCGCCCGTCAGATGGCCGAGCGACTGGCGCGGGCCGATATCGAGGTCCGGTTGGCAACGCGGGCGGAGATGCTCCAAGACCTCTCCGGTCAGGTGGTCATCGGCCTGTCCGACGGCAGTGAAATCACCGCAGGATACGCCTTCAACGTCACCTATTCTCAGATCAATACCGTGCTGGCCCGCGCCGACCTGCCGCTCGCCGCGCTCAAGCATGAGATCGCCGAACTGGCGCTGATCGAACCACCCGCCGGGCTCGACAAGACCGGCATTACGGTGATGGACGGGCCGTTCTTCTCCTGCATGCCTTATCCTTCCGAGGGGCTCTATTCGCTGACCCACGTACGCTATACTCCGCACGAAAGCTGGGCCGACGATCCCGCTGCACGCGATCCCTATGCCCATTTCGCGGCTACCGACCCGCAGTCGCGCTATGCCTTCATGCTCCGCGATGCCCAGCGGTATCTGCCGTGCCTGTCCGAGGCGCGGTATCAGCGGTCAATCTACGATGTGAAGACCGTGCTGATCAAGAACGAGACCGATGACGGGCGGCCGATCCTGTATCACCAGAAGCCGGCGCACAGCCGGGTGGTGTCGATCCTCGGCGGCAAGATCGACAATATCTACGACCTCTTCGAAGCGGTGAAGGACACTGCGCCCGAATTCAGCCGACTGGAAGGCGGTTTCGTGTTCGGGGCAGAGCGTGTCTGACATGGCGGCGGCGGGGCGCAGGCCCGTGCGTGAACGGGCGTGGTGGCTGCTGCTGGCGGCGCTGTTTGCCGGCATCACCGGTTTGCGGGGCACGGCGCTGCTGTTCGATCACAACCTCAATTCGATCGACGGGGCGCTCCAGACCTGGTTTGCGCTCGATCACTTTGCGTCCGGCGCACAGCTCGGGCA
Organism: Erythrobacter sp.; assembly: GCA_036788335.1. GTDB lineage: Bacteria > Pseudomonadota > Alphaproteobacteria > Sphingomonadales > Sphingomonadaceae > Erythrobacter. The sequence goes on along the minus strand of DAIQNP010000117.1, from coordinate 4,836 downwards.
CGGGTTCCAGTCCTATCTCGGGATCACCATGATCCTTGCCCTGCTGCCCGTCTATCTGGCGGGGGGCCAGACCCTGTTCGCCTCGACCCTTGCTGCCAAGCTGCTGGTCGTCGCCGGCGCGTTTGCCGGTGCCCTCGCGGTCGCGTGGTTTGTCCGGCCGATTGCCCGACACCAGCGCTGGCTGGTCGCAATCGTGCTGCTTTTCGTGTTCATCTACCTTGGCGGGCTGGTGGCTGAAGCGATGTCCTATCCCTACCCGGCAACCCTCGACCCCGGCGTGTCCCTGCGGCCGTTGCGCGGGGCGCTGCCGTTCTTCGTGCTGCCGGTGTTCGTCGCCGTGGTGCGCAAGGCCCAGTTCGAACGGTCGGGATGGGTGCCGGGCGCGCTGCTCGGGCTGGTGGCGGGCGCTGGACTGCTCTGGTCCAACGACGCGGGCATACCCCTGGTGATCGGGCTGGGTCTTGGAATCGTGGCGGCTCTGCACCGGCTGCCTGCGGTGCTCGGGCCTATGCTGGCAGGACTGGCTTTGGGAACGGCAACCGGCGCGGGCGCACTGCTCGCGATCGTCACGCATGGCGCACCGAGGGGATGGCTCCAGTACAATTTCCGCGATGTGGCGGGCGACCAGTTCTGGTTCTTCGGACCGTGGGACCGCGCCACCCGCATCCTCGGCCCCGCCGACCTTCTCAACCTGCTCGAGGCTGGCGAGTTGCTGTCCACCGCCAGCCTCATTGGGCTCACGACCTGCGTGGTGATCGCTGCCGCGCGGCGCATGGCAGGACGCGGATCGCCGGTCCGCGGGGCGGGTTTCGTATTCGTCGGCGCAAGCCTGGTGGGCACCGCGCTGATCCCGCAGGTCGGCGGGCATGTCGGATCGGAATACAACGCCATCACTTTCGTTTTCGGAGCCTGCGCGCCGCTGATCCTCCTCCAGCGTCGCTTGCTGCGCCAGGCAAAGCCCCTGCTGCGCCGGTTCGGCCCGCGCGGCCTGACCGTTGTCGCTGCGCTGTCCGCTGCTGCCATGCTGGTGACGGATTCCGCACTGCTCGCCTCCGCTCTGACCGGCACGGACCGGAGCGTCTACAGCAAGCCCCTGGGCTTCCATGTCACCCCCACCTACGCCGCCGAGCTTGCCGCGATGGAGCGGCTTGGCGCGCATTGGCGCGTTCGCGGCATTCCGGCCAATCGCCGGCTGCTGTCGGTTTTTACCTCTCCGCTCGACATTGCCGCCGGTGTCGACAGCCCCGCCCCGGTGGGATCGCTGATCCATGCACTCGGCCCTGCCAACCGGGCCTTTGTCACCGGTCTCGTCGATCAGCGAGAGGTTGCTGCTGTGACCACCATCGCCCCCGATTATAGCGGGTGGGAGGGGTGGCTTTTGCGCGCGAATTGGCCGTTCTTCCGGGCATTGCGCGATAACTACACACCCATCGGACGGACCGACCAGAACGTGCTTTGGGTTCGCAACGATGCCGCCGCTGCCCCTGCGCGGGCTGCCGCCTGCCGCGTGACGCAGCCCGCGCCAAGCGTCCTTGTGGTCGAAGTCGCGCCGCAAGCGCCCGGCCTCGCGTCTGTCACGCTCGAACGGCAAGGTCCCTACGCCGCCGGTCATTCCGCGCTGCTGACGATCAGCGAGACTTCACCCGCTACCCGTGATGCCCGCGCCAGACAGTGGGACGATTTCCCTCGCTACGGCATCGCCAATGCCCCCACCCTCGAACTGGTCGCACCGGTCGATGGCGCCGGCCCGACCCGGTTGCGGCTCGAGGTGATGGACGGCTCCGCCATCGGCACGGGGCGTTGCCGGGCCGGGATCTACCCCCTGATCGACCACGATGCCCTGCCCCCGCTGCCCCAAGCGGGGTCGCGGATCATTACCGAAGACGCGCGATGAGCGAGCTTGCGCGCTTCCTGCTTGTCACCGTGGCCGGCGTGGTGCTCGACCTCGGGATTGCGCTCGCGCTGCACGAGCTTCTCGCCTGGCCGTTATGGCTGGCGGCGGCGAGCGGTTTTGCAGTGGCGGCGGGCGCCAACTATACGATGCACCAGACTTGGACCTTCCGCACCGGCCCGCGCCGCCTGTCGTTTGCCCGCGCCGCACGCTATGCGGCAGTGGCGCTGGCGACGCTGGGCGCGCGGGTGGCGGTGGTCGCGATGCTCGACGCGTTGCTGGGCGAAGGCCGGGCGCTGGCGATCCTCGTTTGCGGGGCGGGCGTGTCCTTCCTCGTCAATTTCACCCTGAGCCGGACCTTCGTCTTCGCTGCCCCACGCGCGGGAGCAAAGGCCCCATGAACGCAGCTATGCCCCCTTCCTTCGACGACAGCGGCTGGCAGGTCCCGACCTTCGACACCGCACTCTATCACGAGCGCCGCTACGCCCACGCGCTCGTCATCCCGGTCATCAACGAGGGCGAGCGGATCCGCGGGCAGATCGTCCGGATCAAGGCCGCAAACCTGCCGGTCGACGTGATTATCGCCGATGGCGGATCCACCGACGGATCGCTCGACCCTGCTTTCATCGGTGACGCGGGCGTGCGCGCCGTGTTGACCAAGACCGGCCCCGGCAAATTGAGCGCACAGTTGCGCGTCGCCTACGCCTGGTGCCTGAGACAGGGCTATGCCGGGATCGTCACCATCGACGGCAACGGCAAGGACGGGGTCGAGGCGGTCGCCACGATGGTCGCCAGGTTGGAGGCGGGCTGCGATTATGTGCAGGGCTCGCGCTACCTGCCGGGCGGCGAGGCGGAGAACACACCGCTGGAGCGCACCATCGCCAACCGGGTGATCCATGCCCCGCTGCTGAGCCTTGCCGGGCGGCACTGGTTCACCGACACCACCAACGGCTTTCGCGCCTATTCCGCGCGCTATCTGACCCACCCCGAGGTGCAGCCCTTCCGCGAGGAGTTTCAGGTCTACAGCTTGCTGTTCTATCTGACAGTGCGCGCCGGACAACTGGGCCTCCAAGTCGATCATGTGCCGGTCGAGCGGCGTTATCCCGACAGCGGAAAGGTCCCGACCAAGATCGGCGGCTTCGCCTCGAAACTGGCGCTTCTGGGCGAGACGGTGTTCGCCGCGACCGGAGGTCATACCCCCGATGCCGCAGTGCCTGCCAAGCCGTCCTTCGGGCTGGTCCTCCTCGCCCTGTTCGCGGTGCTGCTGCCGCTGCTGGCTAGCGTGGTGGCGAGCCCTGCTTTTTCGCCCGATTCGTGGTCGCTGTTCGAGCTGGCGCGCAGCCTCTGGGACGATCCCTACCGCTTCAGTACCTTCCGCAGCTATGCCAGCGAAGTGCCGTATTCGACGGCCTTTCCGCCGCTTACCCCGGCGCTGATTGCGCTGGTCGACGGGCTGCTGGGCACCGGGCCGCGGACGGGACTGTACCTCGCTTTCGGCTTCTTTACCGGCTTTGCACTGCTGTCGGAGCGGATCGGGCAGCGTGTAACCGGTAGTGGCTGGTTCGGGCTGGGAGCGGCGCTACTGCTGTTGCTGGGGCCGGGCATGGTGATGACCGAGCTTGAGGCGGGGCGCACCATTCCCTTGCAACTGTTTCTTTATGCACTGATTCTGCTTGGCCTGCTGCGCGGTATTGGCATGACGGTGGCGGACGCGGCTGGCGTGGGGCTGGTCGCCGGGCTGGCAGTCCTGAACCGGTTCGATGCCGCGCTGCTGCCGCTGCTGCTCGCGGGCATGGTGCTGTGGCTGACCCGTCGTCCGGCCTGCGCGCTGGCGGCGCTGGCGGCAGCGGTGCTGGCGGTGTCGCCGTGGATCGCCTTTTCGCTCGCCCGTTTCGGAACCCTGTTTGCAACCGACAATGCCGGGATCGCCCTGTCGATCGACCCGCGCGCCTTCGTGACGGACTGGTGGCCCGCGCCGCAGCCGACCCTTGCCGACGATCCCGCGGCGTGGGTTGGCCGAATGACGGGCAACGTCGGCGGGCTGATCCACAGCGGGGCGTCGCTGATGGTGAGCGCGATGGGACTGGTGATCGCCGGTGTCGCGGCGCTGCTGGTCGGCCTGCTCTCCCTCGCGTCGCGGCGATCGGGCACCAGCTCGTGGGCTGCCCTGCGCCTGACCGGTTCGCTGGCGGTCATGATCGGTTTCACCCTGATGCTGGCGGCAATGCTGATGCCGCAGATCCTGACGGGTTATACTGAATACCGCTATTTTTCCGCAATTTATTGGACGTTATTCCTGACGGGCCTGAGCGCGCTGGTCGCCAGCGGTTCCACTCTCCACCAGCGTGCGGTGCTGGGGCAAATCGCCTTTGCCGGCATTTTCGCGGCGGTTCTGCCTTTCGCCGGGATCACGCTCTTACAGGCTGCCGCTGCGGGTGAAGTGTCTGCCGCAGCCTGGTCGCGGTTCGATGCGCCGACCGATGTCGCGCGCTTGCAGCGTTGCCTTGCGTCCGATCCGTCGGCTCGCATCCTTGTGCTGGACGATGATCGCTTTGCCGCGCAGGCCGGCGCGCTGTCCGGACTGGCGACGATGATGGAGCCGCGCAACAGGGCCGAAGGCCGCCTGAACGCTGAAGGCAGCCGCGCCTTTCTTGCCGCGTGGCATGTCGATTATGTGCTGGCAATGACCCCTGCACGAACCGACAATGCGCAGGCGATGCCGGGTGTTGAACGGGTCCCGGACTGCCCACTGGCGCTCTATCGCCTGACCTGGAAAGAGTGACCGGCGCAGCCTGAGCGTTTCTGCCGCTGGGGCTGCGCCGGATCGGATTACGCCGCCGTGGCGAAAGCCTCTTCGGTCAGCTTCATCATGTTCTCGCTGCCCGCTTCCAGCTTGCGCCGCAGCGCGCCGGCATCGGGCAGGAAGCGCTCGGAGTAGTAGGCCG
>DAIQNP010000116.1:7708-8125 GCA_036788335.1 Erythrobacter sp. | reverse complement strand
CGGCGGCCAGCGTTTCGACCTCGTCGCCAAGGGCCGCAATGCTTGGGGAGCGGACCCGCGCGCCGACGCCGCGATCCTTGCCGCGCTGCGCTCGGCCACCCGGATGAGCGTTTCGTCGCGGGCAGCCAAGGGCGGGAACTTCACCGACCGCTATGCGCTGGCCGGAGCGGCGACGGCGATGGATGCGGCAACGGTGGGATGTGCCGCGCGGCGCTGACTGGTCAAACGCTGCATCTGGCCCTATATGCCCGCGGCTTATGGCCGATACTGCACTCATGACCATTCCGGGGCTTGCGGACCCGGTGCCCGCAGCGCGCGACATCACGCCGCGTGCCGACGGGCGCGTCGACCTCGTCGGCCTGCCCCGCCCGCGCATCCGCGAGCTGTTCGCCGCTGCCGGCCTTGACGAGCGGCAGG
>DAIQNP010000116.1:0-7698 GCA_036788335.1 Erythrobacter sp. | reverse complement strand
CACTGGCTGTATCATCGCGGCGTCACCGATTTTGCCGCCATGACCGACATCGCCAAGCCGATGCGCCCGTGGCTGTCGACCCGCTTCGTGATCGGCCGGCCCGAGATCGTCGAGGCCCAGCACTCGACCGACGGCACCCGCAAATGGCTGCTGCGCACCGCCGACGGCCACGATTACGAAATGGTGTTCATCCCCGACGAAACACGCGGCACCCTGTGCGTCTCCAGCCAGGTCGGCTGCACCCTCAATTGCACCTTCTGCCACACCGGCACCATGAAGCTGGTGCGCAACCTCACCCCCGGCGAAATCGTCGGGCAGGTGATGCTGGCGCGCGATGCCTTGGGCGAATGGCCGCGCGGCACGATGATCAGTGATGCCGACGTGATCGACGAGGACGACGAGGCGGGCCACTACACCGCCGATGGCCGGTTGCTCACCAACATCGTGATGATGGGCATGGGTGAGCCGCTCTACAATTTCGACCACGTCCGCGACGCATTGACGCTGGTGATGGATGGCGACGGGCTGGCCCTGTCCAAGCGCCGGATTACGCTGTCGACCAGCGGGGTGATCCCGATGATGGAGCGCTGCGGGCAGGAAATCGGCGTCAACCTCGCGGTCAGCTTGCACGGTGTGCGCAAGGAGGTGCGCGACGAGCTGGTGCCGCTCAACCGCAAATACGGGATCGAGGACCTGCTTCAGGCCTGCGCCGATTATCCCGGAGCCAGCAACGCGCGGCGGATCACCTTCGAATATGTCATGATCCGCGGCAAGAACGACAGCGACGACGACGCGCGCGAATTGGTGCGGCTGCTGAAAGCCTATAACCTGCCCGCCAAGGTTAACCTGATCCCCTTCAACCCCTGGCCCGGCAGCGGCTACGAATGCTCCACGCCCGACCGCATCCGCGCGTTCTCCGAAATCGTGTTCCAGGGCGGCATCTCCGCCCCGGTCCGCACGCCGAGGGGGCGCGACATCGATGCGGCCTGCGGGCAATTGAAGACCGCCGCCGAGAAGAAATCCCGCGCCGAGCGTGACCGGGAAGCGGCAGAGGAAGCCGAGCCTGCGTGAGCACCGATCCCGATACGATCGCTTTCTATGAGGCCCGCGCGCCGCATTGGGTGTTCCATTCGGGTGAGGCGCACAGCCACCGGCTTGATCCTTTCCTCGACCGCCTGCCGCCCGGCGCAGCCGTGCTGGAACTGGGCTGCGGCGGAGGGCGCGATGCGGCGCGGATACGGGAGCGCGGCTTTGCCGTCGACCCCACCGACGCGACCCCTGCACTGGTCGCGCGCGCCAATCAGGCTTTCGCCCTCGATGCCCGGGTGATGGCGTTCGACCAGCTCGATGCCGAGGCCGCCTATGACGGCGTGTGGTGCCATGCCAGCCTGCTCCACTGCCCCCGCGCCGCGCTGCCGGATGTGCTCTCCCGCATCCACCGCGCGCTCAGGCGCGGAGGCTGGCACTTCGCCAGCTACAAGCTGGGCGAGGCCGAAGGGCGCGACCTGTTGGGCCGCTTGCACAATTTTCCCCCGGCCGAATGGCTGACCGCAACCTATCGGGCCGCAGGCTTCGTGATCGAGGCGCAAGACATTTACCCCGGCAAGGCGAGCGACGGGACCCAGCGCGACTGGATCGACATTACGGTGCACAAGGCATGACGATCTGGACCGTCGAAGCCGTCTGCACCGGCACCGCCCGCCCCTTCAACGGCGCGGAACTCAGCGCGTTCATCAAGCGCCCGCGTGACGGTGCGGTGCAGGTGCTGGAGGACGGGCTCGCCCCGGACGAGCAGGCCGACCGCCGGGTGCATGGCGGGCCGGAAATGGCGCTGCATCTCTACCCGCTCGATCACCACAACTGGTGGCGCGAAACGATCGGCGACCACCCCGCGCTGGACGAGCCCGGCGGGTTCGGATCGAATCTCGCGGTCAGCGGGCTGACCGAAGACATGGTCCATATCGGCGATCGCTTCCGGCTTGGCCCCAGGACAACCGGCGCGGTGATCGAGGTCAGCCAGCCGCGCCAGCCGTGCTGGAAGATCGAACACCGCTTCGGCCACAAGGGCATGGTCGCCGCGATCATCAGAACCGGGCGCAGCGGGTGGTATTTCCGGGTGATCGAACCGGGCGACGTGGCGGCGGGCGATATGCTGGAACGCATCGCCATCGGCGCGGCCGAATGGAGCGTGGCGCGGGTCTTCGCCGCGCTGGTGGCGGGCAAGGCGACGCGCGAGGAACTGGTGCAGTTGGCCGGACTGGCGCAGCTGTCCCCCGAATTGCGCGAACGGGCGGCAGCCAAACTTGCCTAGGCAACGGCTCGCCGCAACTTCCTCTTGTCGGCACGGTATTGCGCTTTCCTGAAAACGCCGTTCATCCTGCGTTCTCCCAAGATGAACGAAAACAGGGTCGCTCCATCGGGGAGCCCTCACAAGGGAGCCGACCATGAAATACCTCGCCATCCTCGCCGCCGCCGCTTCGCTGGCGACATTTTCCGCCCCGGCACAGGCCGCCGAACTGCCTGCCGCGCCTGCGACGGCCACGGCCTTTGCCGGGTTCGGCAACAGCGCGCACAGCTTCGCGCCGGTGGTCTCCTACGACCGTGACCGCTGGGACGACCGCCGCGGCTGGCGCGATCGTCGCGACGACCGCCGCTACCGTGGGCGCGACCGCCGCGACGACCGCGGCTACCGCGGCCGCGCCTGGCGCGGGAATGACGGACGCGCCTATTGCAAGCGCGACGACGGCACCACCGGCCTGCTGGTAGGTGCGGGCGTGGGCGCGCTGCTGGGCCGGACGATCGACACCCGCGGCGACCGCACGCTGGGCACCATCATCGGCGCAGTGGGCGGCGGCTTGCTCGGCCGCGAGATCGACCGCGGCGACGTGCGCTGCCGCTGATCCCTCGTCGCAACTGATGCGCATGGCGCCGCTGGTTCTCCTTCCAGCGGCGCTTTTGCGCGCCTGTTCACGCCAAGCCCCGATTGAAGCATGGTGGCGGGGCTGGTAGCCGTGCAGGCATGACCGCTCCGCCCGCCCCTGCCGACTCCCGCCCCGCCATTCTCGTGACCGGCGGGGCGACCCGGATCGGCGCGGTGATGATCCGCGCTTTCGCCGCTGCCGGATGGCATGTGGTGATCCACCACCGCTCCTCGGCCAACGAGGCGCAGGCGCTCGCGGCCAGCCTGCCCTCAGCCGAAACTATCACCTGCGACCTGACCAACGACGACGCAGCGGTCGCGATGATCGCGGATCTGGCCGCGCGGCTGCCCGACTGGCGCTGTCTGGTCAATTCCGCCTCGGTGTTCGATTACGACAGCGTCGCCGGGCTGGACCCTGCCACCTTCCGCGAGGCCATGCAGGTCAACGCGCTGTCTCCCGCCCGCATGGCGCAGGCTTTTCTCGCCCACGCGACCAGCGCAGGCGTGCGCAGCGTGATCCACATCACCGACATGAAGCTGGCCAACCCCAACCCCGATTTCTTCAGCTACACCATGTCCAAGCACGCGCTCGCCTCGACCATCGCGATGCTGGCCAAGGGTGCGCGTGCGCCGCAGGACCGGGTCTATGGCATCGCGCCCGGCGCAATCCTCGCCAGCCACGACCAGCGCGAGGAGGAAACCGACACCTCGCACCGGATGAACCTGCTCGGGCGCAAAACCGGGCCGGACGAAATCGCGAATGCCGCGCTGTTCCTCGCGAGCGGCGCGCTCCGCAGCGGCGAGACGCTGTTCGTTGACAGCGGCCAGCACCTGCTCGACCAGCCGCGCGACGTGATCTGGCTGGCGCGCGCAAAGGCGGCAGAGACCGCAGGCGCGGCATGATCCGTCACCCGGTCCTGGTCCGGCTGTGGCACTGGATCAACGCCGCCGTGCTGGTGGTGTTGTTGATGTCGGGGCTGACGATCTCCAACGCGCACCGCTACCTGTACTGGGGCGACTACGGCTTCGATCCGGCCGACGCATGGCTCAAGGTGATCCGCTTTCCGTGGTGGGCGACGATTCCGCAGCGCTATGATCTGGCCGCTGCGCGCGACTGGCACAATCTGGCGGCCTGGCCCTTTGCGCTCGGGCTGCTGGCGGTATGGCTGTTCCTGCTGGCGAGCGGCCACTTCCGCCGCCGGATCGCGACGGGTGCAAACGACTGGCGCATGGACGCATGGCGCGCCGCCATCGCGGAACACGGGCAGCACCCGGCTGCCCCGGCAACGCGCTACAACGCGCTCCAGAAAATCCTCTACGGGCTGGTCTACGGCGTGCTGCTGCCGCTGATGGTGGCGAGCGGGCTGGCGATGAGTCCCGGTTTCGAACCCGCCGCGCCGTGGCTGGTCGATGGGCTCGGCGGACGCCAGAGCGCGCGTTCGCTCCATTTCATCGCCGCTTTCGCGCTGCTCGGGTTTGCCGTGCTGCATGTGGCGCTGGCGCTGAGTTGCCGCCCGCTGCGCCGGATCGGGGCGATGATCCTTGCGCCCCCGCAAGCGAAGGAACCCGCCGATGCCTGACATTCCCCGCCGATCGCTGCTCGCCGGGATCGCGGCCTTGGGGGCAGGCGCCTGCTCCAAGACCGATAGCGGAACGTTGATCGGCGACCTCGCCGACCGGGCCGAAAGCTGGCACCGCGCCGCGCACCGCACGCTTGCCAGCCGGCAGGCGCTCGCGCCCGAATATGCGCCCGCAGACCGCTCCCCCGACATTCGCGGCAATGGCTCGCTGACGGTCGACAGCGATCTTTACCGCCGCGAACTGGCCGCAGGGTTCCCCGAATGGCGGCTGGCGGTGACCGGGCTTGTCGCCAGTCCGCTGACGCTCAGCCTCGCCGAATTGCGCGCCCTGCCCCAGCGCACCCAGATCACCCGGCACGATTGCGTCGAGGGGTGGAGCGCGATCGCCGAATGGACCGGGCCGCAACTGGGCGACCTGCTCGACCGTGCCGGGCTGCGCGAGAGCGCGAACTTCATCGTCCTGCGCTGCGCCGACACGCTTTATGGCCGCCCCTATTACGAGAGCATCGATCTGGTCGACGCCTTCCACCCGCAGACCATCATCGCCCACGCGCTGAACGGCGCGCCCTTGCCCGAGAAGAACGGCGCCCCGCTGCGGCTGCGGGTCGAGCGGCAATTGGGCTACAAGCACGCCAAGTACCTCACCGGGATCGAAGCGGTCGCCAGCCTCGATGGCATTCACGGCGGCAAGGGCGGGTTCTGGGAGGATCTCGGCAATTACCAGTGGTATGCCGGGATCTAGGTTTCCGGGAACAGCCGCGCCATCGCCCGCCAGTCGTCGGCGATGATCTGTTCCAGAACCGCAAGATCCACATCCGCCAGCTTGTTGATGTAGAGACAGCTCTTGCCGGTCGAATGCCTGCCCAGCCGCCTGAGCGTGTCGGTCCGTTCCGCTGCGGCACCGTCATCGCAATAGCCGCCTTGCAGGTAGAGCGTGTGCCTGGCCTTGCGCGGGCTGAACCCGGCGCGCATCCAGTGCACTTCTCGTCCGCTTTCGTAGGTGGTGCGATATTCGCCGTAGCCGACGATGCTCGCCCCCCACATGCGCGGCAGCTCGCCTGTCACACGCTGGAACAATGTGTCGATTACTGCTGCGTCCTGCCGCTTGGCTTCGGGTTCGATGGCGGCGAGGAAGGGTGCGACCGCGGTGTCGGCCGGAATGGTTTTTGGCGCTGACAACACGCGGCCCCCTTCACTACCGAATTGCCCGCCGCCATCTTGCGAAACGCGAACGAGTCGGTAACCGGCATACAGAAGATCACGAAAGGAGAAGCATGAGCAAGAGCCTACTCGACCGGTTCCTGACCCGCGCCGTCCAGCATGGGCGGCTGGGCGTGGTGTTCGCCGATGGCAGCGCCAGCACCTATGGCACGCCGGCCCCCGGCTTTCCCGAAATCGTACTCCGCCTGACCGACGACCGCGTGCCGCGCGACATCCTGATGGACCCGCGCCTCGGCGCGGCCGAAGCCTTCATCGACGGGCGGCTGCTGATCGAGGAAGGCGACGTGATGGGCCTGGTCTCGCTGTTCCGTGCCAACAATGTCTGGGACAAGGGCGGCGATATCGGCCCGCCCAGCGCCCTGCGGCGACTGATCAACAGCGCCAGCTTCGCCGCCGAGCAGATCAACAATTCGATCGGCGCCAAGCAGAACGTCGCGCATCACTACGATATCGGCAATGATCTTTATGCGCTGATGCTGGATGACGAGCACTGGCAATATTCCTGCGCCTATTGGCCCCGCGATGACATGACGCTGGGCGAGGCGCAGACCGCCAAGCTGGCGCATATCGCCGCCAAGCTGGCGCTCACACCGGGGCAGGAGGTGCTGGATATCGGCTGCGGCTGGGGCGGGATGGCGATCTACCTTGCGCGCCACCACGATGTGCGGGTCACCGGCATCACCCTGTCGGAAGAACAGGCCGCGCTCGCCCGCGAACGGGTCCGCAAGGCCAAGCTCGCCGACCGGATCAGCATCGAACTGGTCGATTACCGCGATTTCGCCGCGGCGGGACGCAAGTTCGACCGGATCGTGTCGGTCGGGATGTTCGAACATGTCGGCCGGGCGCAGTTCGAAACCTTCTTCGAAGCCTGCACCAACATCCTCACCGATGACGGGGTGATGCTGCTGCACACCATCGGCCGGATGGGCGGCCCCGGATCGACCGACGCCTTCACCCGCAAGTACATCTTCCCCGGCGGCTATATCCCGGCCCTGTCCGAGACTGTCGCTGCGAGCGAGAAATTCCGCCTGATCGCCGCCGACGTGGAAACGCTGCGACTGCATTACGGCAAGACCATCCGCCAGTGGTACGCCAACTGCCTTGCCAACCAAGACAAGATCGTCGCGCTGTATGACGCAAAGTTCTTCCGGATGTGGACCTTCTACCTCGCCGGCGCGGCGACCGTGTTCGAACATGGCGGCATGTGCAATTACCAGATTCAGTACATCCGCAGCCGCCATGCGGTGCCGATCACGCGTGACTATATCGCCGCGGCCGAGGCGCGCTTGCTTGACAAGTAGCGCCCGCGACGGCAACCGCGCCCCCCGCCACTTGAGGAACCTTCGCGCATGGCTCAGCCCCCCAAAGTCGTCCTCGCCTATTCGGGCGGGCTGGATACCAGCGTCATCGCCAAGTGGCTGAGCGTGGAGCGCGGGCTGGAGGTGGTCACCTTCACCGCCGATCTGGGACAGGGCGAGGAGATCGAACCCGCGCGCGCCAAGGCGAAGGCGATGGGCATCCCCGACGAACATATCTTCATCGAGGATCTGCGCGAGGAATTCGTGCGCGATTTCGTCTTCCCGATGATGCGCGCCAATGCCCGCTATGAAGGCGACTACCTGCTCGGCACCAGCATCGCGCGCCCGCTGATTTCCAAGCGGCTGGTCGAGATCGCGCACGAAGTCGGCGCGGACTTCATCGCCCACGGTGCGACCGGCAAGGGCAATGACCAGGTGCGCTTCGAGCTTTCGGCCTATGCGCTCGACCCTGACATCAAGGTCATCGCCCCGTGGCGCGAATGGGACCTGACCAGCCGCACCGCGCTGATCGCCTGGGCGGAAAGCCACCAGATCGCGGTGCCCAAGGACAAGCGCGGCGACAGCCCGTTCTCGACCGACGCGAACCTGCTGCACACCTCGTCGGAAGGCAAGGTGCTCGAAGACCCGTGGGAGGAAACCCCCGATTACGTCTATTCGC
>DAIQNP010000115.1:0-8170 GCA_036788335.1 Erythrobacter sp. | reverse complement strand
GATGGCGCTCAATCTTTATACCCAAGGCGTTGATCCGGGGCTCGATTTCTCGGACATCGACCGGGTGATCGAGACCGTGACCTATTGCAACGACCTGCCGGTCCACCAGCGCCACCCCTATGGCGGGGAACTGGTCTACACGGCGTTCTCCGGCAGCCATCAGGACGCGATCAAGAAGGGGTTCGAGACGCGCGAGACGCAGAACGATCCTCACTGGCGCGTGCCTTACCTGCCGATCGACCCGGCTGATCTGGGTCGCTCCTACGAAGCGGTGATCCGGGTCAATTCGCAGTCCGGCAAGGGCGGCTTCGCCTGGGTGCTTGAGAAGGATCAGGGGCTGAAGCTGCCCAAGAAAATGCAGGCCGATTTCAGCCGCCATGTGCAGCGCATGGCCGACGAACTGAGCCGCGAGCTGAATGCGGTTGACATCTGGGCAGCGTTCAAATCGGCCTATCACGTCCAGACCTACCCCAAGCATTTCCAGCTGGTCCGTTACGAGGAAAGCCGCGCGGCCGACGGCACCCGGATCTTTGCCGGGACCATCGCGGTCGAGGGGCGCGAGCAGAGCGTTTCGGGGCGCGGCAATGGCCTCATCTCCAGCGTCATGGGCACCTTGCGTGAAGCTTTCGGGGTCGAACTCGACGTGGTCGATTACAGCGAACATGCGCTGGGCGCAGGCACCGATGCGCGCGCGGCGGCCTATCTCGAATGCCGCACGGCAGACGGGGGCACCATCTGGGGCTGCGGGATCGACGAGGATATTGCCACCGCCAGCGTGCGCGCCGTGCTGTCGGCGGCCAATTGCTTCGTTGCGCGCTGATCCGCCCTCCAGCTTGCATGGCGCGTGGTTTGGGCGCAATCTGACCGCGTGTCACAAGCGGAAGGGGAGCCGGCATGAACACGTTGCAACACGATCCTGAGCTGCCGCTGACGCAGACCGCTCCGGCGGCGCTGCGGCTGACCTTCGGCGATCTCGGCGCATCGCTGGCGGCAGGCTGGCGCGATTTCCTCGCCATGTCGCAATACGGGCTGTTCTTCGGCGGGGTCTATGTGCTGGTCGGGCTGGCAATCGGCTGGGCGAGCCTGACCGGGGGCGAGCCGACCTGGCTGATCCCGGCCATCGCGGGCTTCCCGCTGGTCGCGCCCTTCGTCGCAGTCGGCCTCTACGAAGCCAGCCGCCGCCGCGAGCGCGCAGAGCCGCTGTCATGGCGAAACGTGCTCGGCGCATTGAAGGGGCATGGCGACGACCAGATCCTGTCGATGGGGGTGATCGTGTTCGTCGCTTTCTCGTTCTGGATGATTGTCGCCCACGCGATCTTCGCGGTGTTCATGGCCGAAAGCGGCATGGGCGGGGATTCGCTCGCCGCACTGGCCACGCCTGCAGGACTGACGATGCTGGCAGTCGGCAGCATCGTGGGGGGGGTGATGGCTTTCGCCTTCTACGCCATGACCGTGATCAGCCTGCCGATGCTGGTCGAACGCAAGGTGTCCTTTCCGGTCGCGATCATCGCCAGTTTCAGGGTGGTACGGACCAATCTTCCGGTGATGCTGTGCTGGGCGGCAATCATCGCGGGGCTGCTGTTTATGGCGATGCTCCCGGCGTTTCTCGGGCTGATGGTGGTGCTGCCGGTGCTCGGCCATGCGACCTGGCACCTCTACCGCCGGGCGTTGGCCTAGGCCGTTTCCTACGGGCCGGCGCTCCGCTATTCACCTGCGCATGACGAACCGCCGTTCCGCCCCTGATGCCAGCCTGCCAAAGCGCGGCGCGGACCGGCCAATTTTCTGTTCCTTGGACAGTGTCTCAAGTGTCTCATATAAGGCTACCCAAAAGGGGAGAGAGACATGACCGAACGCCGCCCAGCCGAACCGATCCTCGATCCCGAACTGCCGATCATCGATCCGCACCACCACCTGTGGGATCTGCGCCCGATGCTGGGCATGTTCCCCGAACCGCGCCACCCCTTCATCGCCGCCTTGGCCGACAATGCGCACTACACCTTCGACCAGCTCCACGCCCACCTTGCCGGCGGGCACAACATCGTTGGCACAGTCTTCATGGAGTGCGGTGCCTTCTACGACTCCTCGCTTGGCGAGGCGCTGAAGCCAGTGGGCGAGGTCGAGTTCGTCAACGGTGTCGCGGCGCAGGGGGCGAGCGGGCTGTATGGGCCGGGCCAGCCCTGCGCCGGGATCGTTGGCCATGCCAACCTCATGCTGGGGCGCGAAGCGGGCGCGGTGCTCGATGCGCTGCGCGCTGCTGCGCCGCGCCGGTTCCGCGGCATCCGCCATCAGGGCGCGTGGGACGCCGACCCGGAAGTGCTCGGGCCGCCGTTCCATGCGCCCGAAGGCTTGTACCGCGATGCGGCGTTCCGCGCAGGCTTTGCCGAACTGGGCCGGCGCGGGCTGACATTCGATGCCTGGGTGCTCGAACCGCAATTGCCCGATGTGATCGACCTCGCCCGCGCCTTCCCCGACCAGCCGATCTGCCTCGACCATTGCGGCACCCCGCTGGGAATAGCGAGCTACAAGGGGAAACTGCACGAACGCTTCGATACCTGGCGCAGCAACATCCGCGAATTGGCGCAGTGCGAGAACGTGGTGGTCAAGCTCGGCGGGCTGGCAATGGCGTTCTGCGCGCTGCCAGAGGACGGCCCTGCGGCCGGGCACGGGTCGAAACATCTCGCAGCGTTGTGGCGCCCCTATATCGAAACCTGCATCGAAGCCTTCGGGCCGGAACGGGCGATGTTCGAAAGCAATTATCCGGTCGATTACTGGGGCGCGAGCTACCCGGTGCTGTGGAATGCGTTCAAGCGTCTTTCCAGAGCAGCCAGCGCGGACGAAAAAGCTGCGCTGTTCGCCGGCACCGCCGCGCGGTTCTATGGCCTGAACCATTGCCTTGCTGCGTAAATCCGCTCTCGACCCAATCCGCACTCGACACGGACGGAACCGGGATTAAGGACGCAGGTTAGGTCAAGAACCGTTTCAAGGAGAGACTGATGCCCCTTCCCGCCCCCTTCGATCGCCTGCGCCTGCCGCTGATCGGATCGCCGCTGTTCATCGTCTCCGGTCCGGAGCTGGTGATCGCGCAGTGCAAAGCGGGGATCATCGGCAGCTTTCCGGCGCTGAACGCCCGCCCGCAGACGCTGCTCGACGAATGGCTGCACCAGATCACCGAGGAACTGGCCGCGCACAACCGCGCGCATCCCGACCGTCCGGCCGCGCCCTTTGCCGTCAACCAGATCGTCCACAAGTCGAACGACCGGGTCGAGGCCGACATGGCGACCTGCGAGAAGTGGCAAGTGCCGCTGGTGATCACCTCGCTGGGCGCGCGTGAGGAGATCTTCCAGGCGGTCAAGAACTGGGGCGGCATCACGATGCACGACGTGATCAACAACCGCTTTGCGATGAAGGCGATCGAAAAGGGCGCGACCGGGCTAATTCCGGTGGCGGCAGGGGCTGGCGGCCATGCCGGTGCACTGTCGCCTTTCGCGCTGATGCAGGAAATCCGCGCATGGTTCGATGGCCCGGTGGCGCTGTCGGGCGCGGTGGCGCATGGAGCCACAATCCTTGCAGCCCAGGCCCTGCGCGCCGATTTCGCCTATGCCGGCAGCGCCTTCATCGCCACCCATGAAGCCAACGCCAGCGCCGATTACAAGAACGGCATCGTCGAAGGATCGTCCGAAGGCATCGTCTACACCAACCTGTTCACAGGGGTGCACGGCAATTACCTGCGCTCCTCGATCGAGGCGGCCGGGCTCGATCCCGACAATCTGCCGGTCAGCGATCCGTCGAAGATGAACTTCGGCAGCGGTGGCAACACCAAGGCCAAGGCGTGGAAGGACATCTGGGGATCGGGCCAGGGCGTCGGCGCGGTCAAGGCGGTTGGCAGTGTCGAGGATCTGGTCGCCCGGATGGAGCGCGAATATCACGCCGCCAAGGCGCAGCTGCTCGCCAATTCGGACTACACCGCGTGGAGCGCCCTTGCCCAGGCCACCGAATGAAGGGTCATGGGGCGGCCGCCCACAGCGCTTCGGCCATCGCATCGAGCTCGCTGAAGTCGAAGCCGGTGCCGACCGGGTCGCGGCGGTTGAGCACCACCCGGCGGCGCTCGGCCAGCAACTGGCGGCGCAGCGCGCGTTGCAAGAGGTCAAGGCGCATCAGCGCTTCGGCCAGCGCGGTGTCGGGATCGGCCTGGCGGGCAGTGGCCCAGCGCTCCTCGATCCGGCCGACGCGAGCGATCACCACCTCGTTGTAGCGGCGATGCGGCCCGCGGTGGAGCGGCATCCCGGTGCGCCGCGACAGCTCCTCACAGGCGGGCAGCAGCAGGCCGTTGGCGCGGAAGTCCTCGAGCCAGATGCGGCGGCCCATCGCAGCGAACATCGGGCCGAAGCTGGGGCGGGTGAGCAATTGACGGGGCAGCAGGTGGTGCCGTTGCAAATGCGGATCGTGTTCCGGGGAGGTGCTGCGATTGACTGCGCGAAAGGGGAGCGCGCGGCGCACTTCCGCACGCCCTGCCGCGTCATTGCCCCTGCCCCTTTGCAGCGTGATCCCGCTACCTCCGTCCTATTCGCGCCAGACCCTTACGTAGCGCCGATTGCGAGAGGGCCGCATCACCAGCCGTGTCCCGTCAGGGCCGATGATCCGTTCGCTGTCTTCCTGCCCACCGACGATAACGAGTTGGTTGATCAGGCGAATGCCCAGCCGCGTTGCCGCCACCTTGTCGAACGAAACCGGGGGTTCAATCCGAAGTTCCTGCCCGATCCAGAAATCGAGCCCGACGCTCTGCAAGGCGCCGTCGACCGTTTCGCGGAACGCGGTCAGGCCCAGCGCCGGGAACGCCCCGCCGTCAAGCCATGCAGTGATGACCGATTCGAAGAACCGCCGCCCGATCGCGCTTTGCGACGGCGGCCAGTAGACCGCTTCAAGGTCTTCGAAATGGTGGATCATATCAGCAGCCAGCGCCAGCATCCCTCGCGCCACAGGTTGGCTTCCCCCGGCAGTCGCGAGATGCGGACCGGGGTGGATCTGCATTACATCGAGCCGGAAGCTGCCCGGCTCATCGGCGCAGTCGAACCGGTGCTGGATTTCGGGAAAGGGACAAGGCGCGCCGGGCGCCAGCCCCTTGAGATCGAACACGAGCCCATCCCGCAACAGTTCCAGCCACAAGATGTCTTCGGTCGTGCTGGAGGCGGGAGGCGAACGGGCCGCCTCTCCCTCGACCGGGATCAGCGCGACCGGGATGGTGTCCGATGGGTCGTGGGACAGGAAAACGGCGTTCTGACGCTCGGCAAACGCTTTGATCGCGTCGCGCGTAGGCCGCTTGCCAATGGCAAACAGCAAATTCAGCCCCGCGGCATCGTGATGCTGCGATCCCGAAATAACCTCTGTCCCTTCCTTAGGCACCGTCCCCAAGCACGTTGCATGATTTACACTTTTGCAGTAAAGGTCGAGTCCTGAATAAAGCCATCTGTCCCAATCAGGGACATCGCCTAGAGGATACCCAGGCGCATTCCCTCGATTAGCCCCTCGCCGATTTCCCGGCATTGTTTCAGAATGTTGACCGAAACCGTCTTGGGCGCAAGAATTGCTTCGGGTGTCTGAGCGCGGAAATTGACAATCAAGGGGTCGGCCGTGCGTCGCAGTCGCCAGCCGATGACGATCCGGTCGATCTGGCGCTGGGCTCCCTCCCCGTCCGCGCCAGCGGCGATGATGGTCGCATAGGGCCGTCCCGCAATCCGATCGAGCGCGTCGTAATAGGTGCGGTCGAACATGTCCTTCATCAGCCCGCTGAGACATCCGAGGTTCTCAGGGCAGACAAACAGATAGCCGCTGGCTGTCAGCACATCCGCGCTGGCTACCGCATCGGCACGTAGCAGCAGCGCGCCCGTACCTGCGCCTTCAGCTGCCGCACGCGCCATCGCTTCGCTCGCGCCGGTGCGGCTGTGCCAGGCGATCAGCAGACGAGGATCGTCGGGGTCGGCATCCATCCGCGCAAGCTTGCCCGGCACGGCTGTCGATTGTCAACGCCGCGTCCCTGTCACCGGCCTTCGTTCTGGGTTAGGGCATGATATGGCCACTCACGCGCTGTCTTCCGCCCCGCTTGCCCATGTCCTCGGCGTTGCCACCTCGCTGTCAGGCAAGGCCTGGCGTTGGCGTGGCCGGAATATGGATCTTGGCGAAGATGCAGCCGGCGCGCAGGGGCTCGAGCGCTCGATCCTTGATCAGCTGCTGCTGACCCGCGGGGTGGCCGAGGATGACCTTGCCCGTCACGCGAAGCCGACTTTGCGCGACTTCCTGCCCGACCCGTCAGCCTTCCGGGACATGGATGTCGCCGCCGAGCGGCTGGCGAGCGCAGTGATGACCGGAGAGCGGGTGACGATCTATGGCGACTATGATGTCGACGGGGCCACCAGCGCGGCGCTTCTGGTCGAACTGCTGCGCGGGCTCGGCCATGATGCGGGCTATTACATACCGGACCGCCTGCTGGAAGGATATGGCCCCAGCGGCGAGGCGCTGGTCAGGCTGGCGGATGCCGGATCGACACTGATCGTCACGG
This sequence comes from Erythrobacter sp., assembly GCA_036788335.1. Lineage (GTDB taxonomy): Bacteria > Pseudomonadota > Alphaproteobacteria > Sphingomonadales > Sphingomonadaceae > Erythrobacter. Next base: position 1,617 of record DAIQNP010000115.1, on the reverse strand, counting down.
TCGATTGCGGAGCGATGGCGCATGAGGCGCTGGCGATGGCCCGCCGCGCAGGCGTCGACGTGATCGTGGTCGATCACCACAAGTGCTCACCCGAACTTCCCGAGACCGCTGCGCTGGTCAACCCCAACCGGCTCGACGAAAGCGATCTGGGTGCGGCGCACGGTCACCTTGCAGCGGTGGGCGTCGCCTTCCTGCTGGGCGTGGCACTGGTGCGGACCCTGCGCGCCAAGGGCTGGTTTGCCCAGCGGCGAGAGCCTGACCTGATGGGCCTGCTGGATCTGGTCGCGCTCGGCACGGTGGCCGATGTTGCCGCGCTGCACGGGCTCAACCGCGCCTTTGTGGCGCAAGGATTGAAGGTGCTCGCACGACGCAAGCGGATCGGAATGGCGGCGCTGATGGACGCTAGCCGTCTCACCCGCGCGCCGCAAGCGAGCGATCTTGGATTTGCTTTGGGGCCGCGGATCAATGCCGGAGGACGGATCGGCGAATCCACGCTGGGAGTCCGCCTGCTGACCACCTCCGATCCCGAAGAAGCCCGCGCCATCGCGCTGCAGCTGTCGCAACTGAACGAGGAGCGCCGCGCGATCGAGGCCGAGGTGCAGGAAGCTGCCGAGGCGCAGCTGGCCGGGCAGCACAACATGGCGGTGCAGGTGCTGTCCGGGCACGGTTGGCATCCCGGCGTGATCGGGATCGTGGCCGGGCGGATCAAGGAAAAGACCGGCAAGCCGGCGCTGGTGATCGCGCTCGATGGCGTGCAGGGCAAGGGTTCTGGCCGGTCGATCAGCGGGGTCGATCTCGGAGCAGCGATCATCGCAGCGCGCGAGGCCGGGCTGCTGGTCGCAGGCGGCGGGCATGCGATGGCGGCCGGGCTGACAATCGAGACCGCACGAATGGCCGATTTCGCCGGTTTCCTCGACGAACGCCTCGCGCGCGATGTCGAACGCGCGCGAGCCGGACAGGCGATGCTGCTCGATCTCGCGCTGGCGCCGGGCGGCTTGACCCCGGAACTGGTCACGACGCTCGAAGCCGCTGCGCCCTACGGTGTCGGCTGGCCCGCGCCGCGGGTGGCGGTCGGGCCGGTGCGGATCGTCAAGGCGGATATCGTCGGCAAGGATCACCTGCGTTTGATCGCCAGCGGCATGGATGGACGCTCGTTCAAGGCGATCGCCTTCCGCGCGGCCGAAACTGAAATGGCACAGACCCTGCTCCACCGCAGCAACGGACGCCGCTTTCATCTTGCTGGACGGGTGCGGCTGGATGACTGGGGCTCACGGCTCGAGGCCGAGTTGCAACTTGAGGATGCAGCGTTCGCAGACTGACCCTGACCCGCGCGAAAATATCCCCGCGTGGACTCAAACGGGGCTTGACCGGTTCGGATCACCTCCGTAAGTGCGCCGTCTCGCGATCAAGCGCGGCCCCTTCGTCTAGCGGTTAGGACGCGGCCCTTTCACGGCTGAAACACGGGTTCGATTCCCGTAGGGGTCACCATTTCTTGGTGGCGGCACCAGTTTGTTGCTGGCGACACAAGGCGGCAGGCTTCAGCCTCGCCGCCTTTTTGCTGTCCGTTATTGGGATGCCAAAGCGCTGGTTAACGCCGCCGCATGGGCCACCTGCGGT
>DAIQNP010000114.1:0-8179 GCA_036788335.1 Erythrobacter sp. | reverse complement strand
GACGTGTCGCACATGGGGCAGCTGCTGCTGTCCGGCCCCGGTCTGGACGCGGCGGTCGAGGCGGTGCTGCCGATCGACCTCGCAACGCTGAAGCTGGGCCAGCAACGCTACTCGCTGCTGCTGGACGAGGATGGCGGGGTGCTCGATGACCTGATGGTCTCGCGCTGGCCGGATGCGCTGTATCTGGTGGTCAACGGCGCGACCAAGTGGGACGATATGGGCACGCTGCGCGAAGCGCTGCCCGACGACATCACCCTGAACCATCTCGACGACCGCGCCTTGCTCGCGTTGCAGGGGCCGAAGGCGGCGGATGCTCTGGCACGGCACGTCTCGGGCCAGTATCCGCTGTCGGCGTTGACCTTCATGCGGTTCGGACTGTTCACGCTGGCGGGTCACGAGGTCACCATCGCGCGGGCGGGCTATACCGGCGAGGACGGGTTCGAGATCTCGCTGGCGTCCGATGCCGCCGCCGAAATCGCCGACCTGCTCTGCGCCGAGCCGGAGGTCCAGCCCATCGGTCTGGGCGCACGCGATTCGCTGCGGCTGGAGGCGGGGCTGCCGCTCTACGGGCACGACATGTCGCCCGAAACCTCGCCCATCGAAGCAGGCCTGATCTTCGGGATCAACAAGCGCCGCCGGACCGAAGGCGGCTTCCCCGGCGCCGACCGCATCATCCGCGAGATTGCTGAAGGCACAGCGCGCAAGTGGGTCGGGCTCAGGCTCGATGGCCGCTTGCCAGCGCGCGAGGGTGCGGAAGTCTTTGTCGGGTCCGAGCATATCGGAACCGTCACCAGCGGCGGCTTCTCGCCCACACTGGGCGCGCCGATCGCGATGGCCTACGTCGCCGCAAGCCACGCCGCACCCGGCACCGCGCTCGACATCGAGGTGCGGGGCAAGCGCCTCGCCGCCACCGTCACCCCCACCCCGTTTGTCCCCCACCGCTACTTCAGAGGGAGCTGAACCATGCCGCGCTACTTTACCGATGAACACGAATGGATCGATATCGAGGATGACGTCGCCACGGTCGGGATCACCGATTACGCGCAAGGCCAGTTGGGCGACATCGTGTTCGTCGAACTGCCCGAAATCGGCGGGATCATCGAAAAGGGCAAGGACGCCGCCGTGGTCGAAAGCGTCAAGGCCGCCAGCGACGTCTACGCCCCGATCACCGGCGAAGTGATCGAAACCAATGCAGCGCTGGAAGACGATCCCGCGCTGGTCAACACCAGCCCCGAGGAAGACGGCTGGTTCTTCAGGATGACCATCGCTGACGAAGGCGAGCTTGACGGGCTGATGGACGAAGACGGATACAAGGCGTTCGTCGACGCGCTATGACGACTACGCCGCCCGTCACGATCACGCGCATGCGCCGGCTGATGGTCGCGACCCCGCTCTACGGCGGGGCCGAGGCCGATTACCTGCGCGCCGTGGTCGGGTTGACGGGCGCGGCGGAGCGTCAGAATGCGGGGTGCAGCTTTGTCTGGCTCAGCAACAATGCCGCGATCGACCGGGCGCGCAACGTGCTCGCCGCCGCCTTCCTGCAATCGGATGCGACCCATCTGGTGTTCATCGACGGCGATATCGGGTTTGAGCCCGATGCGCTGCTTGATCTGGTCACCCGGATGCAGGGCGATGATCGCCTCGCTGTGGTCGGCGCGCCGTGCCCTAAGCGGCGGGTCAACTGGAGCCTTGTCGCCTCGGCCGCGGCCAAGGGGCTTGGGCAGGGCGATCCGGCCGCGCTGGAGGCCTATTCTGGCGTCTTCGCGCTCGATCCGCTCGATCCGCAGGCGAGCTTCAGGGTGGATGAGCCGCTCGAACTCACCCGCGTCGGCACCGGCCTGATGGTGGTGCGCCGCGATGTGATCGAGGCCCTTTGCGCCCGGCACCCTGAATTGCGTTACGCCGCCGATCAGCTTGATCGCGAAAGCGGGCTGGCGGGCGATAAGCTGACCGCGCTGTTCCAGCCGCTGATCGATCCCGAGACCGGGCACCTATTGTCCGATGATTATGCCTTTTGCCGCCGGGTGCGCGATGCGGGTTTCCGCATCTGGCTCGCCCCTTGGCTGCGTACCTCGCACACCGGCCCGGCCCGCTTTGCCGGGACGCTGGCCAATCTGGCGCAATTGAGCGCCGCGCCTTCGCCTGCCTGACCTCTCCACACCAGCCACGGACACCCCAGACCCATGCGCTACCTTCCTCTCACTGACACAGACCGGACCGCAATGCTGGCAAAGATCGGCGCGGCCACGGTCGATGATCTGTTCGTCGATGTGCCCGAAGTGGCGCGGCTGGACGGCCCGATCCATGGCCTGCCGATGCACGCGAGCGAGATGGCGGTGGAACGCCACATGAAGGCGCTGGCAGCGAAGAACATGGCCGCAGGCGATGTCCCGTTCTTCCTCGGCGCGGGCGCTTACCGGCATCACGTGCCCGCCAGCGTCGACACGATCATCCAGCGCGGCGAGTTCCTGACCGCCTACACCCCTTACCAGCCGGAAATCGCGCAAGGCACCTTGCAGATGCTGTTCGAATTCCAGACGCAGGTCGCGCGGCTTTATGGCTGCGCGGTGGCCAATGCCTCGCTCTACGATGGTTCGACCGCGTGCTGGGAAGCGGTGGCGATGGCGACCCGCGTGACCCGGCGCAAGCGCGCGGTGCTGTCGGGTGCGCTCCATCCGCATTATGCGCAAGTGGTGCGGACGATGGCGAAGTTCACCGGCGACACCATCGCCGACGCCCAGCCCGCGATCACCGCAGAGCCCGATCTTGACAGCCTGATGGCGCGGATCGACGAGGACACCGCCTGCGTGGTGGTGCAATACCCCGACATCCTCGGCCGGATCAGCGATCTTGGCGCCGTGGCCGAAGCGGCCCATGCCAAGGGCGCGCTGCTGGTGGTGGTGAACACCGAGCCGGTGGCGCTGGGGGCGATCAAGAGCCCCGGCGAAATGGGCGCGGATATCGTGGTGGGCGAGGGGCAGTCGCTCGGCGTCGGGCTGCAATTCGGCGGTCCCTATCTCGGGTTGTTCGCGGTGCGCGATCCCAAGCACGTGCGCCAGATGCCGGGCCGGCTGTGCGGCGAGACCACGGATGCCGAGGGCAAGCGCGGCTTCGTGCTGACGCTGTCCACCCGCGAACAGCACATCCGGCGCGAGAAGGCGACCAGCAACATCTGCACCAATTCGGGCCTGTGCGCGCTGGCCTTCACGGTCCACATGACGCTGCTGGGCGAAAAGGGCCTGCGCGAAATGGCAGCGGAGAACCACCGCCTTGCCTGCCTCGCGGCTGATCGGCTTGAACGCGTGCCGGGGGTCAGCGTGCTTAACCCGGCCTTCTTCAACGAGTTCACACTGATGCTCGAAGGCCGCCCGGCGCGCGCCGTGGTGCGCGAGTTGGCCGACAAGGGCGTGCTCGGCGGAGTGTCATTGGGGCGGCTCTATCCCGGCGTGACAGCGCTGGAAAACGCGCTGCTGGTCGCGGTGACCGAGACCACCACGCAAGACGATATCGAATGCCTCGCGCAGCAACTCGAAGCCAGCCTGAAGGAGACCGTGTGATGAACGCCCCCAACAAGTCCGGCTGGAAGCCCGAAATGAGCCTTGCCGACAACGGGTTCGCCGGCGGCCCTGCCACCACCACCGGCAACCGCGCGCTGATGCTGGAAGAACCGTTGCTGTTCGAGATCGGCCGCGCCGAGGTCACCGGCGTCGATCTGCCGCCGGTGGATTCGAGCGCGCCGAACCGGCTGGGCGGGCTCGAACGCAGCGCCCCCATCGGCCTCGTCGGCCTGACCGAGCCGGAAACGGTGCGCCACTACACCCGGCTCTCCCGCCAGAACTACGGCATCGACCTCGGGTTCTTCCCTTTGGGTTCGTGCACCATGAAGCACAACCCGCGGCTCAACGAGAAGATGGCCCGGCTGCCCGGCTTTGCCGATATCCACCCGCTCCAGCCGGTCGGGACGGTGCAGGGCGCGCTCGAGGTAATGAACGAACTGGCCCATTGGCTGATCACGCTGACCGGGATGCACGGCGTGGCGATGAGCCCCAAGGCCGGCGCGCATGGCGAATTGTGCGGGATGCTGTGCATCCGCGCCGCACTGGAAGCACGCGGCGATGCGCGTGAGGTGGTGCTGGTGCCCGAAAGCGCCCACGGCACCAACCCGGCGACCGCCGCCTTTGCCAATTACCGGGTCGAGAACATCCCGGCGACGCCCGAAGGCCGGGTCGATCTGGCGGCGCTGAAGGACCGGCTGGGGCCGGACGTGGCGGCGGTGATGATCACCAACCCCAACACCTGCGGCCTGTTCGAACGGGACCTGCGCGAGATTTCCGACGCGGTCCATGCCGCCGGCGGCTTCGTCTATTGCGACGGGGCGAACTTCAACGCGATCGTCGGCAAGGTGCGCCCCGGCGACCTCGGCGTCGATGCGATGCATATCAACCTGCACAAGACCTTCTCCACCCCGCATGGCGGCGGCGGGCCGGGTTCGGGTCCGGTGGTGCTGTCCGAAGCGCTCGCCCCCTTCGGCCCGATGCCTTTCACCGCGCGCGACAAGGACGGGCTGGTGCATCTGGTCGAGGAGGAAAGCGCGGCGGAGTACGGTCACACCGAGGCCTTCGGGCGGATGACCGCGTTTCACGGGCAGATGGGGATGTTCACCCGCGCGCTGACCTATATCCTCAGCCACGGGGCCGACGGATTGATGCAGGTGGCCGAGGATGCGGTGCTCAACGCCAACTACATCCTGCGTTCGATGGAGGACGTGCTCGACGCGCCCTTCGCCGCGAGCGGCCCCTGCATGCACGAAGCGCTGTTTTCCGACAGCAATTTCGGCGGCGACCTGTCGACGCTCGACCTCGCCAAGGGGCTGATCGATGAAGGCTATCATCCGATGACGGTCTATTTTCCGCTGGTGGTCCACGGCGCGATGCTGGTCGAACCGACCGAGACCGAGAGCAAGGCCGGGATCGACCAGTTCATCACCGCCTTCCGCCATGTCGCGGAGCGCGCGCGCGCCGGGGACGAAAGCCTGAAGCACGCGCCTTACTACGCGCCGCGGCGGCGGCTGGACGAGACAGGCGCAGCGCGCAAGCCCAAGCTGGCGTTCGAAGGCTGATCTATCGGGACGGAGGGGGCGGCGGCGTCCCCTCCTCCGGCTCGACCATGATCCGGAACTGCCTGAGGTTGAGGATCGCGATGTAGAAGCCGACCACTGCGAGCGTGCTCGATCCCAGCATTGCGAAGGCCGCGCCCTTGGCGCCGTTCCAGTCGATCGCTGCGCTGAGCAGCACCAGCGCCAGCACCGTCGGCACGGCGCGCACGATGAAGGCGGTGTCCGCCCTGCCGGCCGAAACCAGCAGCGATTCAAGGCTCGCCCCGACCAGTTCGACCGCGCCTGCGATGGCAAGGATCACCATCGCCCAGTAGAAGACACCGAACTCCTCCCCCGCGATCAGCTCCAGCCCGATCCGCCCGAAGACCAGGGCGGTCAGCACCGCGATCACCCCGCCGACGGCGGCGATGTTGGCCATGCGCCGGGCGATTGCGACCGCATCGTCGGGGCGGTGGACCAGTTCGGGCAGGATCGCCTTGGACACGGTCTGCGCGAGGCTCACCAGCGCCTGCCCCAGCTGGCTCGCCACCCGGAAGCCGCCCGCCAGCGCTGCGCCGCCGAAGGTGCCGACCAGCAGGATCATCAGCTGCTTACCGCCGATCGACAGGCTGCCCGACAGGTTGGTCGCGACCACGAAGCGCCAGGCGTCCTTGTGGCGGGCGGGGATCGCGGTGAGGCTCAGGCTGCGCCAGCGGATCGGCTGGGTGCGCGCCGCGACCCACCACAGCGCCGCTGCGACCCCAACCTCGGCTGCGGCATAGGCGAGGACAAAGCCGGTCACATCGGGCATGAACACGAAGGCAAGCCCTGCGCCCAGCGCGCGGATGACCGGTTGCACCGCTTCTGCCCCGGTCGCCTTGGCATACTGGAAATGCAGGCGCAGGATGCCGGTCGGGGTGGTGCGGATCGCAGCGAGCGAGACGAGGCAATAGACAAAGGTCAGCCCGATCAGGTCGGGCGGCACCTCGAGCCACAGCGGCGCGCTCCATAGCACCACCACCGTCAGGGCGATGCCGAACGCTATCGAGACCAGATCGAGCGCGATGGCAAAGCCGGTCGCCTCGGCTGCCTGTGCCGGATCGACGCCTGCCCCGTCGCCATTTGCACCCCAGCGGACGATGAACTGCCAGGTCTGGAAATTCGCGAGCCCGGTGATCGCCTGCCCCAGCGCGACGATGATCGCGAAATGGCCGAAGGCCTGCGGACCGAGCGTACGGGTGGCGAGCGCAAGGTAGACCAGGCTGAGAACGGCGTTGACTCCGCGCCCGCCCAGCAGCCAGCCCATGTTGGAAAACAGGCGTTTCATGCGCGTATCGCTGGCCGTGCCCGGTCAGGCCGCCGGGGCCGTCCGGGTCAGGTCGCCTTCACGCCGTTTCAGGATCTTCTCGGTCACGGCAAAGGTGCGTTCATTGTCGACATCGATCGCATAGTGTCCGTCAGACAGCACCACGGGCACCAGCGTGATCCCGAAGCGGCGCGAGATCTGTGCGAACAGCTTTTCCTTCGAGCCGGTGCCGAGCCGGAAACGGAGCAGGTTGAGCAGGCCGAATGCCTTGATGATCCGGCGCGGGAACTTCACGAATTGCCCGCCTTCGCGCATGATCTCAGCGGCCTTGAGCGCGGCCGGACTGCCCATCCAGTACATGTTGCAATTCGAATAGCCGCCGTCGCGGAACTGATAGAAACGGCTCTGTCCTTCGGGATCGGCAGCCTGCACATCGTCCTTGCGCGCCAGCCCCGCTGCGCCGCCAGCCTCTGCCGCGAGACACTTGCCGACGAATTCGGCGTAGCCTTCGGGGGTGACGAGGCAATTGTCGGCGGTGGTGATCACCAACGGAAACGCCGCGCCCTCGGCCCCGGCAAAGACGCTGTCGACGATGTTGAAGCGGCCCTCGACCATCGTCAACCGGCCTTCCGCGATCAGCGCGGCGACGGTCGGCAGGCTGGCGATTTCGCCTTGGTCATGCGCCACCACCCGGATCGCGCCGATCGCCGGGCAAGCAGCGACCTGTTTCACGACGCGTTCGATCATCGGGATGCCATTGACCGGCACGACCGCCTTCTGTCCGACGCCGGCGCGCGCGGCCAGCGGGTCGAGCACGCCCGACCGCTTGCCCGCCATCACCAGCGCGGTTGCCTTGATATCGCTTGTCATGGCCCGCGCCCTTAGCCGCAAAGCAGCGGACGCGCAAAGTGCGATGCTGCATGGCTTGCAACCATCACCCCATCGTCGGGATCACAAAGGCATTGGTGCCATCGGGGGAGCCATCGGGCCAGCGCTGAGTGATTTTCTTGTTCTTGGTCCAGAACCGCAATCCCTCGGTGCCGTACTGGTCGATATCGCCGAAGCCCGAGCGTTTCCACCCGCCGAAGGAGTGATAGGCAACCGGGACGGGGATCGGGACGTTGATCCCGACCATGCCGACATTCACCCGCGCGGCGAATTCGCGGGCGGCATGTCCGTTGCGGGTGAAAATTGCGACGCCGTTGCCGTACTGGTGTTCCGATGGCAGCCGTACCGCTTCCTCGAAATCGGCGGCGCGCACGATCTGGAGCACGGGGCCGAAGATTTCCTCCTGATAGGATGTCATCTGCGGGGTGACCCGGTCGATCAGCGTCGGGCCGACGAAGAAGCCCTTTTCGTGCCCCTGCAAGCTGAACCCGCGCCCGTCGATCACGATTTCGCCGCCTTCGGCTTCGGCAGTGTCGATCCATTGCTCGATCCGCGCCTTGTGTTCGGGGGTGACCACCGGGCCGTAATGCGCCTCGGGATCGTTTGAGACACCGATGCGCAAGGCGTGGATCGCGGGGATCAGCTTTTCGCGCAAGCGGTTGGCCGTATCCTCGCCCACCGGCACCACCACCGGCAGCGCCATGCAGCGCTCGCCCGCCGAGCCGAAGGCCGCGCCTGCCAGATCGTTCACCACCTGATCGAGATCGGCATCGGGCATCACAATCCCGTGGTTCTTGGCTCCGCCGAAGGCCTGCACCCGCTTGTTGTTGGCCGTGCCGCGCGCGTAGATATATTGCGCGATGTCGGAGCTTCCGACGAAGCTGATCGCG